>DVNA01000106.1 GCA_018714665.1 Candidatus Gallibacteroides avistercoris
CGTAATCTGCAAGGAATACACAATCTGGAGCTTGAAGCCAAAGACAAGGAAATATCACGACTGAATGCTATTCTTGAAAAGGCGTTCAAATGGTTCCCGATGCTCAAAGAAATGTTGAGAATGGAAAAGCTGTGCGCTGCCATCGGCTTCACCAAAGAAATGATAGAGAGCCTTCTGACAAAGAAAGAGGCCATCAGGTGCAATGGCAGGATTTATTCCGAAGAACACAGACGGAAGTTTGACATCAAGAATGATGTTTTCAAGGTAGAAAGGAATCCGACCGATGACGGCAAATTGATACTGACCATAAACAGGCAGCCGATTGGAGAATGGTTCAAGGAACAGTTTAGCAAGCTGGGACATGGCTTCCGGAAAGCACCTGATGAACCGAGAAAAGGAGGTGGATTTAGATTATAAACGTTAATTCTTTCACATCGAATAGAAAAGAGTAGCCAAATAAACTTTTGGTTGCTCCTTTTTTCGTATCTTTATGCCATCCAAGTAGATTAAGTTATGGAACCGAATAGCTGGATAAAAGAAAGTAAGTGGCTTTGTACTCCTGAAGGCTTTGCCATTGCCGAAAAAGTGTGTAATCTTTATTTTAAGGAATACGACCGTGAAAATAACAGATTGTATGGAATACATTTTTCATGAAATAGTGAAATACCCGCCATCAGGGTATAATAAAGATGGCATTTATACGTCTGATGACTGGACATCTATATCAGATATCGGGAAATCTTTTAATGGCAAGATTCTCTCTGTGAAAGATTATTTGAAAGTCGAAGGACAATATGTTAACACGGTTCTGATGATTATGTCAGCACTTGATTGCGAGTATCTGACCATAGAATACATAGAGGTAAATCAAGATGAAATGGCAAATGATATAGAAATATATAGGAAAAAATACGGTGTTAGTATTACAGGAACACTCCCTAAATTAAAAAAGGGAACAAGACTCTCACGAATCGATGTTCCCAATGTGCTCAGACTTTGTTTAAGAGAGCTTTGCTATATTGTTTTTTCATGTAAATCAAAGGAACTGAAATTATATTTTTCTTATGAATATTACTTAAATGTACCGAATTTCTTAAAGACTTGCATTAGATTATGTGGAACATCATTAAATCCTTTTTCTGCAAAATTATAAAGGCAAGAGCTTACGCATTGATGGCTCTTTCAAGCTACAAGAAAAATGCATTGCCACCACCTGGTATATGGGATATCAAACTTCTTGATGGTGGTGTTATATCGGCATTGTTCTGTTCTCTATCTTTATGCGGAAATTTCATATTGGCGTGTATCATAAGTACCATATATTTTTTGATTTTTCCCTTTTCTATGGATTTATGGAAAAGTAGCTCACGCTACTATATTCTATTCAGGAAATTACCCTATAAAACAAGATTAAGGTGGAGAATCAGTGTATGGGCTATCATAATCTCACTCTACCTATATGCATTCGCAATACTCTATTTTCAAATGCATAATTGATTTCATTTGCCTTCACGGGCTGGACTTTCTTTTCGCCCAGCCATATGTTAAAACGGGTATTGCTTTTCTCGAAACCCACTATCTCGAAGTTGTCTATCAGCACATTCGGGAGAATGGCTCTGAGGAGTTGGTCTGCTTTCATACTGCAAAGCTACTCAATATGCATGAGATTTTCTCATGCCAACCGGGAATATCCGCTGACCCGAAATAATGCAACCGGGTCTTCGGACTGATCCACTTTAAATAAGAAAACACCCAACTTTACATTCTTGGGTGTAAAATCGGGTGTTTAATTTGTAAAACATTGATTTTCAATGTTTATTGCGGAGAGAGCGGGATTCGAACCCGCGATACGCTTTTGGCGTACACACGCTTTCCAGGCGTGCCTCTTCAGCCACTCGAGCATCTCTCCTGGGGTAAGTATTGTTTTCTTGTTTTTTCCGAAGTACCGGAAAAACGCCTACAAAAGTAATGAATTTTTGTATAGTTTGGCTTATCGGCTCTCAGGTTTGTCTATTATTTGGGGGCTATTATATATTTTTAAGAGTCGAGGCTGGCCGTATGGAATATTTTTCGGGCTGTCCGGGAGGTGATAGTGGCAATCTCTTCCGGAGTTGTCTCCGTTATTTGGGCAATGGTATGGCATATGTGGGGAAGAAATGCCGGTTCATTGCGTTTGCCTCTGTGGGGCACCGGGGTTAAATAGGGAGCGTCGGTCTCTAAAACGATACGGTCTGTTCCCAATGTCGGAAGAATAGACCGTATGGTGGATTTCTTGAACGTTACAATGCCGTTTATGCCAAAAATAAAGTCGCCTAATTGGCTGATGGCTTGTGCTTGTTCTGCTGTACCTGAATAACTGTGAAAAATACCGCGTACGGGGAACTCCGTCTCTTGGAGGAGGGTGATTATTTCGTCGAACGCCTCCCGGATATGTACAATGACGGGAAGGTTCAGTTCGTACGCCCATCTCATTTGTATTTTACAGGCCTCTATCTGTTCGTTCAGGAATGTCTTGTCCCAATAACAGTCGAGCCCTATTTCGCCTATGGCGCAATAGAGGTGAGTGTTTTGCAACTCTTTCTCGATTTTTCTGAGTTCTTGTTTATAGTCTCCGGTTACCGATGTGGGGTGCAGTCCCATGGCCGGAGTACAATAGGGAAAGTATTGCTGGCAACACCGCTGCAACGGCTCGATTGTCTGTACATCAACGTTGGGGAGGATCAAATGTGTAACTCCGGCCTCTCTGGCCCGTTGTACCACTTGGTCGCGGTCGTCGTCAAATTCGGGTAAGTATATGTGGGTATGGGTGTCAATCATTTGGTTGTGGTAGTTTTTCCGATCTGCGGTTGTAATAGACGATACCGTATTTTTTACAGTTTTCTATTCTCTTTTCTGTTTCCATTTCCTGAAACTTCTTTTCGGCCTGGTTCCAGATTTCCAAGATAATCTCGTCTGCTTTTTTTCGCAGCTGTACCAGTTGCCTTTGGTAACCGTCAGTGTTTTGTCGGAGAATCTTTTGGTTGGTAAAAGACTCTTTGAATATTTCGTAGTGGACTTTTATCTTGGCGATGGTGGGATTGTAAATGGGGAGTCCCCCTTGTCGGATACGTTCGTTTTCGCCCCGGATAATTTTTTCTCCCCACTCCAAAAGAGCGTTCTCGTTGGTTAAATCAGGTACCGTATGGTTGTACGGGTCTAATCCGTACAAGCGTTTTTGTTCCGGCTTGACCTCTTTCCGGATGGCCGCTAAATTCAATACCTGAATAAAATGCGAGATGTACATCCGGGCCATACGTGTTTGTTCCTGGAATTTTCGGCTGGCTTTTACCTGTTCAGCAAAACTTTGTTGGTAAAATGTGTGTATCCGGCGAAACTCTTCGACAAACGATTTGGCTTCGTTGATGATGCGGTACGACAATGCCAGTTCTCCCACCGGAAAAATGTATTCCGTTTCGATAGCCGCATCCAGGGCACGGATCCGGGCCGAGTCGGTATTGGGTAATCTTCTGTATGGCATGGTCTGATTATCGGGATTGTTAGACGGTTCTTTTCATCATTTGTCCGGCAATGTAATAGAGCATCTCTTTTTTCTCCTCGCCGACTGCAATCTCTTGCAAGGAGGTCAGTGCATGGCGATAATGTTTTTCCATCTCCTCTTCGCATAGGCGGTCTATGCCGAGTTGATTGTAAATGCGGGTAACGGCGGTAATTTTTTCTTCGGGATCGAACGATTCCAATCCTATCCAGCGATTGAGTTCCGAACGGGTCTGTTCGTCGGCCTTGTTCAGAGCACTGATGAGCATGAATGTTTTTTTGTTGTTCAGAATGTCGCCTCCGATTTTTTTCCCGAATGTGCTACTGTCTCCGTAAACATCCAAATAGTCGTCTTTCAGTTGGAAGGCCAAACCGATCTCCTCACCGAAACGGTAAAGCAAGTCGGCCTCTATGGGTGGCGCATCGGCTATCCGGGCTCCTATTTTCAGGGCACATCCCAATAAGATAGCGGTTTTCAGCCGTATCATCATCAGGTAATCATCGACGGAAACATTCGATGTATGTTCAAACTCCATGTCGAACTGTTGTCCTTCGCATATTTCGGCAGCCATTTCTGAGAAGATTTCCAGCACCTCTTTCAGGTAGGGTTGGGGCGTTCTGGCCAACTCTTTGTAGGCCATGATTTGCATGACGTCTCCGGACAGTATGGCGGTGATTTCGTCCCATACGCAGTGTACGGTAGGTTTCCCTCTGCGAAGTTCAGCCTTGTCCATGACGTCGTCGTGCAATAGCGTGAAGTTGTGGAATATCTCGATGGCCGTGGCCGGAGCGATGGCTTCCGATCGGTGCTTACCGAAAAGTTCACATCCCATCAGGGTCAGTAAAGGTCTTATCCTTTTCCCTCCCAGCGACAGGGTATATCTGACTGGTTCATACAGCCCGTCCGGTGCTGCCGGATAGTGTATGCGGGCAATCGTTTCGTTGATCTCGGTTAGATATTGATTTAGTTTTGTTTCCATTCCTCTTTTCCCGGATGATTGTTTTGTTCCTTATTTCTTTACGAATGCGAAGGTAAGACAATATTTTAATTTTCTGAAATTGTTGTTTTTGTTTTATTTTATCTGTGCATATAGGACGGTTCAGTCTTAAATTTTTGATCTGATGTTATTGGTTTCGAGGTTGTGATTTTGTAAAAAGAAAGTTGGGTAGCTGGGCCTGATATTTAGCACCTTAATTCTTCTTTATGTGATTTTTATCTCAGTTTGAATGCTACGGATACCTGAAACTGGGTCCTTACCGTTTTCCCGTTTCGTTTACCGGGTTTCCATTTGGGCATTTTTTGTAAGGTACGTACCGCCTCCCGGTCTAATATGGGCGTAACGCCTTTGATGACCTTGATGTCTGAGATGGAGCCGTCCCTGTTGACGGTAAACTGACAATATACACGTCCCTGTATGTTGTTTTCCCGGGCTATTTCAGGGTATTCCAAATGTTCATGCAGCCATTTGTATAGGGCTGCATAGCCTCCTCCGGGAAATTCGGGACGTTCATCGACAAATGTGAAAACATAATTTTCAGGAGTTTCCTCCTCTTCCGGTTCTATCGGGACGGGAGGGGTAATGATGGGTTGTACCGTTTCCGTCGGTTCGGTGGCCGGAGGCGGAGGTGAAACCGTTTCGGCTTGTTCTGTTTCTTCGTCTTCTTCTTCGACAACCGGATTGAATACCTCTTGTGGAATGAGGCGTTTCTCCTTAACCGGTGGAGGAGGGGTGATAAAAGTATTGAGAATATCCTCTTCTATCAAAATGTTTTGGCTGCTGATGTCTTTGTATCGAGTAACTTGTGTTGTTGTCCACTCAAAAGAGACGTAAAGAACGGTTAGGATAACCACATACCCTATCAGAAAAGAGGTCAGCTTCTTTTTTTCTAAATCGACATTGGGTAGTTTCTTTATTTCCATGGATGAAAAAGAGTCTCAGTTGTGCGTCTGTTTTGCAAAAGTACAATAAATTTCTGCGAATCAAAACTGTCGCTCGGCTAACTTTTTTTTCTGTTTGGTATATTGCCAGGTATGTATAAAATTAAGGAACTCCTCTGTCTGTGGTCTGAAAAATAATCGTATCTTTGAATTTTGTAAAGAAAAAATTTTATGGTTGAAAATAAGAAGATTATTATTGCGATAGATGGATTCTCGTCATGCGGGAAAAGCACGATGGCCAAAGAGTTGGCCAAACGTCTGGGATATATATACGTGGATAGCGGAGCCATGTACCGGGCCATAACGTTGTATTGCCTGGAACACGGGTTGATAACGGGCGAGGTGGTAGATCAGGTTGCCTTGGAAAAAGCGTTGCCCACCATCTCCATTACCTTTAAGTTGAATCGGAACGGTTTGCCGGAGACCTACCTGGACGGGAAAAACGTAGAGCGGGAAATCCGGACGATGGCTGTGTCGGATAAAGTCAGCCAGGTCAGTGCCATCCCGTTCGTCCGCAAAGCCTTGGTTTCGTTGCAACAAGCTTTGGGAAAAGAGAAAGGAATTGTGATGGATGGCCGGGATATCGGAACAACCGTTTTCCCGGATGCCGAGTTGAAAATTTTTGTAACAGCCTCGCCCGAGGTAAGAGCCTTGCGACGTTGCGAAGAGTTGGCGGCCAAAGGGGCGGAGGTGTCGTTCCAGACGGTACTTGAAAACGTAAAAAAACGCGATTATATTGATCAGCATCGGGAAGAGAGTCCGTTGGTTATGGCCAAGGATGCCGTTTTGCTGGACAATTCGACACTCTCCATCGAGCAACAAAACGAATGGTTGTATAACAAATACCGGGAAGTTGTATCAAAATAATCCCTTCGATATGGCAAAAATAGAGATTGACAGCGGTTCCGGTTTCTGCTTTGGGGTGGTAAATGCCATTAAAAAGGCGGAAGAGGAACTCGACAAAGGCGGGACATTGTACTGCTTGGGCGATATCGTTCATAACAATTACGAGGTTGAACGCTTGCAAAAAAAAGGATTGATAACCATTGACAGGGAGACATTCTCTACCTTGCGGAATGTAAAAGTCCTTTTACGGGCTCATGGGGAACCCCCCGAAACGTATCGGATCGCCGCAGAGAACAACATCGAAATCATTGATGCTACGTGTCCGGTTGTGTTGAAGTTACAACAACAAATCAAGAATGCCTATCAGGAGTCCGGCAAAGATGGCACGCAAATTGTCATATACGGAAAGGTAGGCCATGCAGAGGTAAACGGGTTGGTCGGTCAAACCTCCGGGAAGGCTCTTGTCATAGAAGATTCGTCGGATGTCTCGGGTATCGATATGAGCCGCAATATCCGTCTTTATTCGCAAACAACCAAGTCGGTAGAAGGTTTTCGGCACATGGTCGATATCATTACCCGGGAAGCCTCTCCGGGTATATCGTTTAAGTATTACGATACGATTTGCCGGCAGGTCTCAAATCGGATTCCTCATATACGGGAATTTGCCGGACGGCATGACCTTATCCTTTTCGTCTGTGGTAAGAAAAGTTCAAACGGACGGGTTTTGTATGACGAATGTGTCCATGTAAATAAAAATTCCTACCTGATTTCAGATATAGAGGACATTGAAGAGAAGTGGTTGTCTGGGGTTGATTCTATTGGTATCTGCGGAGCAACCTCTACACCCAAGTGGTTGATGGAAAAAGTACACGAATATGTAAAGAATCGGGTAGAATAGGAGATATCTGCATCGGCTTTGTGAAAATAAATTTAGAAAATTATGATTCGACGAAACTTTTGTTATGCTTTTGGGATTCTTTTGATAGTGTTATGTGGTTGTAAAAAGGAACTGTCTAAAACAGTTGCCTCATCGCCCGATTACTATGTTGCCGCATTTGTCTGGCCTTCTTGCCATGACGACTCGTTGGGCCGGGAATACTTGTGGAAAGAGGGAATCGGAGAATGGGAGGTCATAAAAAAGGGAAATCCCCGTTTTGAAGGCCATCAACAGCCCAAGCAACCTCTTTGGGGGTATGAATTGGACAACGATCCCCGGGTGGTGGAGAAATGGATAGATACGGCTTTAAAATACGGAGTAAATACATTTATTTATGATTGGTACTGGTTTATGAACAGCCCCTATCTGGAAAGTGCTCTGAACGACGGTTTCTTGAAAGCGAAGAACAACGAAAAGATGAATTTCTATATCATGTGGGCCAACCATTTCGTAGCGAAAAATTATTGGAATTATCACCTGTATGGCGAAGACAATTCCCAGTTGTTCACCCCGGTTATTGATGAAACCAATTACAAAATCATCGTCGAAAGAATCATTCGGCAATATTTTACACGTCCCAATTATGTCAAGATAGATGGTTGCCCGGTTTTCGGTATTTTCAGTATAGATAATTTCATTGCCGGATTCGGAGGCGATTTGGACAAAGCCGGTCAGGCAATAGCCTATTTTGACGAAGAGGCTCGAAAAGCAGGGTTTAAAGGGGTTCACATTCAGGAAATACATGGAGGCGGTTTTCTGCTCAACGATGCCAGCATTGCAAACATGAGAGAAAAAATAGAAAAGGTCGGTATTGACAGTGAAGCGTTCTATAATATGGGTGGATTCGACTGCGACTATTTGGTGCACGGTCAAAACGGTATCGATATTCGGGAGCAATGGGCCGAGGCTTTCGATATTCCGGTATATCCCACCGTATCGATAGGTTGGGATGATACCCCTCGGTTTCCGCACAAGGGGGCTGCCGATGTAACCCGTTTTCACAATACCCCGACCACCTTTGCAGCTTTCCTGCAAGCGGCCAAGGAATATGCCGATCGACATCCGGAACAGCCCAAGTTCATTATGATCAATGCCTGGAACGAGTGGGTAGAGGGTAGTTATCTTTTGCCGGACAGGTTGAATGGATTTGGATATCTGGAAGCAGTACGTGATGTGATGAACGGCCGTTACGAGGTTTTAGAATAAACCCTTTGGTTGGGTCCCGAAAAGATGTTTTTAAGAACAGATGTTGTATTTTTGATTTTTTAATTTCCCCTACCGATTCTATGGTACACAGGATTTTACAGTTTAACAATTTATCGCTATTTTTGTGGCGATAAAAGCGCCTTCTTAAAAAGGCAACCAGCTTTTTTTAAAAGTTAAGAAACAAAAGAAAAACTATGTCTGCAATTAAATGTATCGGGATTTTGACATCCGGAGGAGATGCTCCCGGAATGAATGCGGCTATCCGGGCAGTAACCCGGGCCGCCATCTATAACGGCATGGAGGTAAAAGCCATTTATAGAGGCTATAAGGGGTTGATTACCGGAGAGATAAAACAGTTTAAGACACAAAATGTCAGTAACATTATACAACAGGGGGGGACGATTCTGAAAACCGCCCGTTGTCAGGAATTTATGACCGTAGAAGGACGTCAGTTGGCGTACGATACGTTGAAGAGAGAAAAAATAGACGCACTGGTAACTATCGGAGGAGATGGTACCCTGTCGGGAGCCCGTATCTTTGCTTCCGAACACGATTATCCTATTGTCGGTATTCCCGGTACGATTGATAACGATTTGTTCGGGACCGATACCACCATCGGATACGATACGGCATTGAACACGATTATGGAAGCCGTCGATAAGATTCGGGATACGGCTACCTCGCACGAACGCCTTTTCTTTATAGAGGTAATGGGGCGGGATGCCGGATTCTTAGCCCTGAATGGAGCGATTGCTTCGGGAGCGGAAGCGGCCATTATCCCCGAAATTGCGACGGAGGTTGATCAACTGGGTGAATTGATCAAGAACGGATTCCGCAAGTCCAAGAACAGTAGTATCGTATTGGTTGCCGAAAGTCCGACGACGGGAGGAGCCATGGCTCTGGCCGAGCGTGTGAAGAACGAATTCCCGCAATACGATGTACGTGTTACCATATTGGGGCACATCCAGAGAGGAGGTTCACCTACGGCAAACGACCGTATTTTGGCCAGTCGTATGGGAGCAGCCGCTATCGATGCGTTGCTTGAAGATCAACGAAATGTGATGATCGGTATCCGGAATGACCAGATAGAATATGTGCCGTTTAACAAGGCAATCAAAAATGATAAACCGATTAATCGCGATTTGCTCAATACGTTGCGGATTCTTTCTACATAGAATAGTGCTGTTAAAGATTCGCCGGCCACAAGGTTTTGTCTGTCAATAAAAACATCCATAGAACCCGAAACCTTGGGTATTGGATTTTTGGGGATACATACCTAATCGTTGTTAGAGGTTGAAAGGTTGGGTCTTTAAATAAGGAATAAATAGTTTTCCAAACATACATTGGAGCCTGTCCACATTAATGGACCAGGCTCTATTTTTTTTGAATTATAGTTCCGTTGATGAAAAACGATTGAACTTGTCCTGCTTCAAATATTCATCTCTGTTTAGACGGAGTCTTCTCTGTTTTGGCAGGAGAAAGGTGAAAGCGATCTGGTACGATTAGAAATAATTTCATCGAATCCATGAAGATCATTTCAAAAGGTTTATTTATATTTACAATCGGTTAGAAAACTTGTATTTCAGCAAGGTTGTATAGAGGAGAGATTCTCTATTTGAAATAAAAAAGAGATGCAAAAAATCAGAGGGTCTAACGCTCTCGTTTTTTATTGATTTTTAGCGTTTAGGTTCCTTTTTAGTGTATAATTTTTCTATTTGATAGTTTTCGACAATATATCGTTAATCTCTTAACGAACATGATCCGATATTTGGGTTGTGGGTGAGAGTATATCGACGTGTTGCCGTTTTGAATGAAATAATCTTAAATATCTATGATGTGTAATGCTGTTCGGATTTTAGCAGTAATTGCCCTGTTGGGTTTTGTGAATGAATCATATGCTGAAAATGTTTTGTTTGAGATAGGAAAAAAAGATAATAGTGCTGCTGAATTTGCACTATCACCGGATAAATATAAGAACTTTTTAATAGATTTTTCCGGCGTTAAGCACTTTGCCGTGGGTTATTCCAAGCCTTTGAAAAGTTGGCCTTATGTATTGCCCGGGCCGAAGGACGGTTGGGGAGGCGGTGGTTACTGGTCCGGTTACCATCCTCGCCATTTCCCGATTATCAACTTTATGATTTCCCAGGTTAAAACAGATGGAACAAGTCGGTTGGAACTGTTTTTTGTCGGAGCAGATGAAAAAGAGTCTCCTGTAATGCGTATAGAGATCAATGGCCATCGGATAGAAAAGAGGTTAGAGGGAAAATCTACCGACAAATTGTTAAATGGTGAAGAATCTGCATCCCCATTGCAGTGTGTTGTCGATTTCCCGACGGAATGGATGAAGACCGGTATGAATCAAATTCAGTTGGGTTTAATAGAAGGGAGATGGTGTATGTTTGACTGTATCCGTTTGTCCGGTCCTGACGGTATTGTTGTAGACCCTATCTCTTCATCGTTGATAACCTCGGTGAAAGCCGCCGATTTTGAATATGAAGAAACCGGGAAAGGCCGTTTTCTGCCGATTCTGGTAGAAATGGTACAGTACGATAGGCCTCGTACGTTAACCTTTACTTGTGGTAAAGTGAAAGAGAAGCGTTTGGTTGAAACGGGGAAGAGCATCCAGCAGATATTAGTCCCTGCCATAAAGGGCAATACCAGGGAGGAGACCTTTACGATATATGCCGGTAAACAGTTGTTGTACAAGGGAACGGTAACACTTGCTCCTCAACCGTTGCATACATATTCCGATGATGTGGATATCTTGATGGGTACAGGCAATTCCCGATGGATGTATAAGCCAAGTGTCTCCCTTCCGTTCGGTATGGTTCAGATAGCTCCCGATAATGAGGACGAAACGTGGAAAGCAGGTTATGAATATACCATAGAGAATATTTCCGGGTTCAACCATTTCTGCGATTGGACCATTGATGGTTTTCTGATGCAGCCTACCTGTGGAAAATTACAGGTTAATCCCGGACCGGAAAATGACCCCGATGCCGGATACCGGTCAAGAATAGATAAATCCACAGAAACGGCAGAGGTTGGCCGGTATTCTGTTTATATGACCGATACCCGTATAAAGGCCGAAGTATCAGCCACAGACCGAGCCTCCATACAAGCTTATACATTCCCTGCAAATTGCAAGGATGGCCGTGTCCTGGTCGATTTATATGCCCCCAGTGAATATCCCCATAATTTGCAGGATGCTCATGTTACCAGGGTCAGTGATACAGAAATAGAGGGCTATGCAACCTATTTTGGGGCCTATACCGGATATACGGCCGAACAATATTATACCATCCATTTCGTTATGCAGTTTGACAAGCCATTTGTATCCATGGGAGGTTGGGTGAATGACCGGATAAAAGCGTATGAAGGCTACGTATGGTCTTGGGATTCTGACCATGAATTTGATACAGAACCCAAGATTATGAATGACATAAATGAGGTTCATGGCAAGGGCGATGTGGGATTCTTCCTGAATTTTGCGGAAGCATCGTCTGCTTTTACGGTAAAGGTCCGTACAGGTGTTTCACTGGTGGATATAGCCGGAGCCCGCAATAATCTCCAAAAAGAGCTTTCAGAGCCTTTCGGTTGGGATTTGGACAAAGTAGTAGCCAATGCCCGGTCTGTTTGGAATGATTACCTGCACCGTATAGAGATTGAAACCGAAGATTATCTTCAACAAAAGAAGTTCTATTCAAATCTATACCGGGCCATTGCAGCAAAAGCATCGTGGAGCGATTTCGACGGCCGTTTTCGGGATGAACGCGAGCAGATCTGCCAGTTGGAATCTTCTCGGGATCGTATTATAAGTGGCGAATATTGGAATACATTCTGGGACAATCAGCAACTGTTCAATCTGATAGCACCAGAACTGTCCAGCCAATGGGCCCGTTCTGCAATCCATCTGTACAAGAATTGCGGGTGGTTTAATACAGACCCTGCCGGTATTGAACATACGGGCGTAATGGTGGCCATGCACATGGTCTCTCAAATCTGGGGGGCATGGCAGAGTGGTATTCGAGACTTTGATTTGGAGACGGCCTATGTCGGACTGAAAAAGATGCTTCTTACGCCTCCCCAGCATTATGAAGGCGGCGGAACGGTTGGCGTAGAACACCTGGTTCCCTATATGAAGTATGGATATATCCCTCAGGGAATGGGCCTTTCGTCCAATACGATGGAATATGCTTATGATGACTGGTGTTTGGCGCAAATGGCAAAATATCTGGGATATGAAGAAGACTATACCTACTTTCTGAAACGTTCTGAGAACTGGATGAATCTGTTTGATACAGAAAGTGGTTTTATCAGACCTAAGGATAAAGATGGCAATTGGATTTCTCCTTTCGACCCGTATCATACTCCCGGGTTTACAGAAGGAAATTCGTTCAATTATACATGGTTCGTGCCACATACTCCTGAAAAACTGGTAGAATTAATGGGTCGAGAACGCTTTGTCTCGCGTCTGGACAGTGCCATGACAAAGTCTTCCTTAGCCAATTTTAATGCTTCGGGCGATGATTTTGCCAATTATCCAATCAATCATGGGAATGAAACATCGATGGAAGTTGCTTACCTGTTTAATTGGGGTGGAGCGCCACATCTTACTCAGAAATGGGTACGAGCCATTCAGGAGCAGTATTATGGGACAACACCGTACGATGCATATCCCGGAGACGAAGATTTGGGCCAGATGAGCAGCTGGTTCGTTATGAGTGTTATTGGTTTCTTCCAGATGGATGGTGGATGTAGCCAACAACCGTTTTATGAATTAGGCTCTCCTCGGTATCCGAAAATAACCTTGCATCTGGGAAACAGGTACGGTAGAGGGAAGACGTTTGTGATAGAGGCAAAGAATGCATCGAAGGAGAATAAATATATTCGTTCCATACGCTTGAATGGAAAGAAAATAAACGGGTTTAAAATTCCACAGGCAGATGTATTGAAGGGGGGACGGTTGGAATTAGAAATGACTGACTCTGTTGATTGAATATATTCCAGCCTGTCAAGAAGGCGAGGGTAAAGAGGCTGGGAGCAAACCTTGTTTGCGGAGTCCATAAAAAGAGGTCTGACATTCTTGTGGAGACTGTTCCTTCATTGGAATTTCTATTCTAAAAAGTACTAACTTTCGGTTTTTTTATATATGTTTGTGTTGTAGAAGAAAAAAACGATATTTATATGGATAAATCCGAATCTGTGCAACAGGCCGAGGAGCAGATGATTAGGCGGGAATTCGACATTTTGCGCGATGGATATTTGAATTCCAACCATCGCAAAAAGGTTGAAATCATAGAACGAGCCTTTAATTTTGCCAACGAGGCGCATCGAGGTGTTCGGCGACGTTCGGGCGAACCATATATTTTACATCCTCTGGCCGTAGCCCGTATCGTTAATCAGGAGATGGGGCTGGGTTCTACCTCCATTTGTGCCGCCCTGTTGCATGATGTGGTAGAAGATACCGATTATACCGTAGAAGATATAGAAAACCTGTTCGGGAAGAAAATCGCCCAGATCGTTGCGGGATTGACCAAAATTTCCGGAGGTATATTTGGAGATAAAGCCTCGGTTCAGGCTGAAAATTTCAGAAAGCTGCTGTTGACCATGTCCGAAGATATTCGGGTCATCCTGATAAAGATGGCCGATCGTCTGCACAATATGCGTACCCTCGGTTCCATGGCACCGAACAAACAATACAAAATAG
This sequence comes from Candidatus Gallibacteroides avistercoris, assembly GCA_018714665.1. Lineage (GTDB taxonomy): Bacteria > Bacteroidota > Bacteroidia > Bacteroidales > CHK158-818 > Gallibacteroides > Gallibacteroides avistercoris. The sequence continues at coordinate 14,173 of DVNA01000106.1, forward strand.
CAGGGGAAACCCTTTATATATATGCTCCGTTAGCCCATCGCTTGGGCCTGTTTGCCGTTAAAACAGAGTTGGAAGACCTCAGTTTCAAATACGAGCATCCTGATGCATACCAGGAGATCAGCAAAAAGATAGAAGAGTCTGAAATAAACCGTCAGCAGGTTTATCAGAATTTTGCGGCTCCCATCAAGGCAAAGCTCGATGAAATGGGTATCAAATACGAAATGAAAGCCCGCTTGAAATCGGTCTATTCCATTTGGAGCAAGATGCAGACCAAAAACATCCCATTCGAAGAGGTGTATGACCTATATGCCGTCAGAATCATCTTTACTCCCCAGAAAGACGAAGACGAAAAAAAAGAGTGCTGGAACATCTATTCCGTTATTACGGACATTTATAAACTGCATCCCGAACGTATTCGAGACTGGGTCAGCCGTCCCAAATCCAACGGATACAGAGCCCTTCATGTAACCGTTATGGGCCCGGATGGGAATTGGATTGAGGTACAGATACGGAGTCGGAAGATGGACGAGATAGCCGAGCGTGGTTTCGCCGCCCATTGGAAATATAAGGTAGGCGGGAATGATGAAGAGTCGGAACTCGACAAGTGGCTCAAAACGATTAAGGAGATTCTTGAAAATCCCGAACCGAATGCCTTGGATTTTCTCGATACGATCAAGTTGAACCTCTTTGCCTCTGAAATATTTGTATTTACACCCAAGGGAGATTTAAAGGTGTTGCCCATGGATGCTACCGCATTGGACTTTGCCTTTACCCTTCATTCCGAAATGGGGTACCACTGCATAGCTGCCAAGGTAAACCACAAGCTGGTACCGTTGAGTCAAAAATTACAAAGCGGCGATCAGGTTGAAATCCTGACATCCAAATCGCAGACCCCCAAGGACGAGTGGTTGAACTTTGTTACTACGGCCAAAGCCCGGACAAAATTGTTGGCTGCTTTGCGGAAAGACAAAAAAAATCAGATACAGGCCGGCGAACAAAAACTGGCAGAATTTTTTGAAAAGAACAAGCTCAAAAATACCCCGGAAAATATCAGCAAGATACAGGCACACTATGCCTTGGAAAAAAAAGACGACCTCTTGTGCAAAATTGGGACGGGAGAGATTCTTCTGGATGATTCGTTGAAAAAGTTGTTCAAAGAAAAGACCGAGAATGTTTTTCTTCGTTATTGGCGTAATCCGTTTAGTGCGGTTGGAGCCAAAAGCCAGTCGGTTGCTGTAAAGCCGGAGTCCTTGCAACCGGGTGAGAAAATCAATCGGAAAGAGACCTATATACTTAAAGAAGAGGGAAATCGAAAAAATTACACGATTGCCACTTGTTGTAATCCTATCCCGGGAGACGATGTGTTGGGGTATGTAAATGAAAACGAGGAGGTGATCGTTCATAAACGGCAATGTCCCATTGCCATGCGGTTGAAAAGCAGTTTTGGACAACGGCTGGTTGAAGCCCGGTGGGACGAGCATAGCGACTATTCATTCCCGGCCGTTATCGAAATCAAGGGAATTGACGGGGTGGGTGTTTTGAATGAAATAACCCGGGTTATTTCCGGTGATATGTCTGTTAATATCAAGACCTTGAAAATCGATACGCAAGATGGCCTGTTTCAGGGAATATTGGGAATCATGGTGCATGATGTAAAAGATGTGGAGAATCTTTGTACCAACATTAAAAAAGTGCAAAACGTGAAATCAGCCAATCGTATCAGTATGTAGTGGATTGGAGACGTTTTGCAAAACCGATTCTAAAAAAGTAACGGTTATGGAAACAGAAAAGAGACAATCTTTATTTAATAGGAAAGGTTTTATAAAACTTCTTTTCTTTGTCGGAGCAGTCGTTTTGACAATCTATTTTTTCCCTCGGGAAGAAAAATTCCGATACCATTTCCAGGAAGGTAAACCTTGGAAATATGGGTTATTGACCGCCCCGTTTGATTTTCCCATATACAAGAGCGAAGAGGTGGTTAAACACGAACAAGACAGCATCTTGCAAACATTTTCTCCCTATTTCAGTTTGGAGACTACCCAGTCCATTCTACAAATAGAGGCCTGGAAGAACAGTTATGCCGATCATTTGCATACAGTTATTTCGCCGGCATTGTTCCAGTTGGTAGAACGTTCGTTACAAACGATTTACCAAAAAGGAGTTGTCTCTGCCTCAGAATACGACAAATTGAAAAAAGAAGGGAAAGAGGAAATCATGCTGCTCGAAAACGATGTAGCCAAACCCGTTGCGTTAAGTAATCTGTTTTCCGTACGAACCGCTTACGAATATATCATGGATGCAGCCGGCAACGACTCGGATAAGCATCAGTTGCAAAATTGTAACCTGAACAATTTCATTGTAGAAAATTTACAGTATGACAGTGTTGTAACCGAAAAAGTTAAACAAGAGTTGTTGCAGAAAATAGCCGTCTCTTGCGGGATGGTTCAGACGGGAGAACGAATTATCGACCGCGGGGAGATCGTTTCGCCTCAAACCTATCAAATCCTACATTCGTTCGAGACCGTATCGTTAAAGAAAAACGTCAATCGAGACAAGTTCGGCCTATCGTTACTGGGACAGACTATTGTCGTTTGTGCGCTGTTTACATTTCTCTACCTGTTTATGAAACTTTTCCGATGGCGCATGTTTACCCATCTGAACAGTGTCTTGTTTGTTTTACTGATGATTGTCGGCATTACGATGGTTTCATATATCGCCATCGATTTCCGGGTATTGGGTATTTATCTGGTGCCGTTTGCCATCCTGCCCATCATCGTTTGTACATTTCTCGATTCACGGGTGGCTCTTTATTCGGGGCTGATTGCCATCTTACTATCCGCATTTGCTGCGCCGTTCCCGTTGGAATTCATCTTCTTGCAGGTTATGGTGGCAATGGCTGCCATATATAGTTTGCGCGATTTGGTAAAACGCTCCCAACTGGTACGCTGTTCCATTATCGTGTTTTGCACCTATTGCATCTGCTATGTAGGCTATACCTTGGTAGTCGAGGGCGATTGGTCGAAGGTCAATATGCTCATGTTTCTCTATTTCGCCATCAATAGCGTATTGTTGTTGTTTGCCTATCTGCTGATTTATCTGTTGGAAAAGATGTTCGGGTTTATATCCAACGTAACCCTAGTAGAGCTTTCCGACATCAACTCTCCGATATTGCGGCAACTCTCCGAGAACTGTCCGGGCACTTTCCAGCATTCGTTACAAGTCTCTAACTTGGCGGCCGAAGCAGCCAACAAGATAGGAGCCAATGCACAACTTGTGCGGACAGGAGCTTTGTATCACGATATAGGGAAATTGGCCAATCCGGCATTCTTTACCGAAAATCAGAGCGGAGGTATCAATCCACATGACAAGCTGACCTACGAGCAGAGCGCGCAGATTATCATCTCGCACGTGAAAGATGGCGTGAAGATAGCAGACCGAATCCAACTTCCCCCGCGTGTAAAAGACTTTATTGTTACGCACCACGGGAAAAGCAAGACGAAATATTTCTATAATTCGTTTAAAAACAAATATCCCGATAAGGAGATAAAAGAGGAGTTGTTTACCTATCCCGGGCCAAATCCTCATACCAAAGAGACTGCCATCTTGATGATGGCTGATTCGGTAGAGGCCGCCTCGCGGAGTTTAAAAGAATATACCGAAGCCTCCATCTCACAGCTGGTGGAAAATATCATTAACGGACAGATAATGGACAACCTGTTAAAAGATACCCCGCTCAGTTTTCGGGATATAGAGACGATCAAACAGGTATTTATCGAAAAGCTGAAAACCATTTACCATACCCGTATCAGTTATCCTGAACTGAAAGTATGACGGCGAAAAGTTGTTGCAGTATACGAAATAGTACTCTGTGTGGTGATAAATGTACTAAAATCTGTTAAGTCCGATGGTGCAGCTTTTCTAATGGAATGAAAGCCACTAAATTTGCAAGAAAAGCCATATGCTGCTAAGTCAATTTGAAGGTCGTTTTCCGACG
>DVNA01000107.1 GCA_018714665.1 Candidatus Gallibacteroides avistercoris
CCGCTGCGTTGCAACCCAAGTTGGACGAGTTGAAGCAGTTGGCCTCTGCCGGATTCGATAATCTCTATAAAGGCGATGAAACGGCTATCAGCCAGGCAGAAAAGGCATTGGCGTTGAAACGCGAGATACTGATGGCAAATCCCCTGTTGGATTTTGATAAAATTATCGTAGGTCGTTATAAGATGAGCAATGCCCGGTCGGCTTCGGCACCCTCTCTGGGAACGCAGCCCAATAACTGGTCCAACCAATCCTCCGCCAGTCGGAGCGGTTTTGATGCAGAGATTGCCGAGTTGTCAAACCTGCGGGGAGACATAAAGGTCCGTACCATTTTCAAACCGGACAACGGCTCGTCTGTTCCCGACTTGAACCTTCATTGGGATGCCGATCGCATTCTCTTTACCATGGCCGACGAAGATCGTCGCTGGCAAGTGTATGAAGTAGGCGTGGACGGTCAGAACCTGCATCGGGTTACCAATTCGCCCGAAAAAGATATTGAATTTTTTGACGCTACCTATTTACCCAATGGTAAGATATTGACCGTAAACAACCTCGGTTACCATGGCGTGCCGTGTGTCAGTGGGGCCGATGAGGTGGGAAATTTCTGTCTGTATGACCCGGAAACCGGCGATATGCGCCGTTTGACATTCGACCAGGATGCCAATTGGGGGCCGACGTTGATGAATAACGGTCGGGTGATGTACACCCGGTGGGAATATACCGACCTGACGCACTACTTCTCCCGGATTGTCATGCATATGAATCCTGACGGCACCGAACAGAAGGCGTTGTTTGGCAGCGGGATCTATTTCCCCAACAGTACGTTCGATATAAAACCGCTCCCCGGCCATGCCTCTAAATTTATCGGGGTCATTTCCGGACACCACGGCGTAGCCCGTTCTGGACGTTTGTTCCTGTTCGATCCCTCGATTCATCGAAAATCGATCAGTGCCATGCAGGAGTTGCCGTATAAAGATCGGGAGATTATTCCGTTGGTAAAAGATGAATTGGTAAACGGCGTATGGCCCCAGTTCCTGAAACCTTTCCCGTTGGACGACCACTATTTCCTGGTAACGGCTAAACTATCGCCCGACGCTTTGTGGGGCATCTATTTGGTCGATACGCACGACAACCTGACGTTGGTTGCCGAATACGAAGGCGAAGGGCTTATCCATGCCATTCCGTTGAAGAAACAACAGATGCCGCCGGTGATACCCGACCGTGTCAACCTAAAAAGCAAAGAAGCAACCGTATTTATACAAGACCTTTATGAAGGAGAAGGTTTGTTGAATGTTCCCCGTGGGACGGTAAAAGATTTGCGAATTTTTGCGTATGAATATGCTTACCAACATTCTCCCTCCGACCATACGGCTCAGGGTATCCAAAGTGGTTGGGATATTAAACGCCTTTTGGGTACGGTTCCGGTAGAAGAGGACGGTTCGGTCATGTTCAAGATTCCGGCCAATACCCCCATCTCCATCCAACCGTTGGATAGCGAAGGACGGGCTATCCAGTGGATGCGTAGTTGGACAACCGGTATGCCGGGTGAAACCGTTTCGTGTGTAGGTTGTCACGAAGATCAGAACCAAATACCTATCCCTAAACGGGTAATCGCTTCCACCAAGGCTCCCCAGACGATTCAGGCTCCCGAAGGAGGCGTACGTTCATTTACGTTTGATTTGGAAATACAACCCATACTCGATAGAGCTTGTATCGCCTGTCACAATGGCAAATCGCCGAAAGCCGATTTCACCGCTGGCCGTACAGACAAGTTTACCGGCTTTGGCGAAAGCTATTTGGCCTTGCATCCGTATATCCATCGACAAGGCCCCGAGGCCGAAGTAGAGGTCATGAAACCGTACGAGTACCATGCTTCTACCAGTCCGTTGGTAGCCTTGCTGAAAAATGGCCATTATGGGGTAGAATTAACCGATAAGGAGTGGAAAACCCTTTATAACTGGATAGACTTTAATGCACCTTATCACGGTAAATTCCAGGCTAATCCTCGGAATGGAATCGACCAGATAGCCCGTCGTATAGAGTTGAACAACAAATATGCTAATGGTGCCGGCGTAGATTGGCAGGGTGAAATCAAGGCGTATGCCGATTATCTGGCATCGCAACCCAAACCGGAACCGGTTATGCCCAAGCAAGAGACCAAGAAATACAAAGAGGTAAAAGTAAAAGGTTGGCCTTTCGATGCAACTATCGCCAAGGCGATGTTGAAAGAAGAGGGAGAGACCACCAAAACCATCGAGTTGGCCCCGGGTATAAAAATGACATTTGTCCGTATTCCGGCAGGACAATTCGTAATGGGTAGCAACCGGCCCAATACCAACTACGCACCGGCCCATAAGGCAAAGATAGACAAGGCATTCTGGATGGCCGAAATGGAGGTCAGCAACGAACAGTTCCGGACCATCTTCCCCAACCATTCCAGTCAGTTGAACCACCAGCAGTGGAAAGACCATGTAAATGGTGGTTACGAGGCCAACCGGGATGAGCAACCGGCTATCCGTGTCAGTTGGAATGAAGCGATGGAGTATTGTAAAAAATTGAGCGAAAAAACAGGCTTACATATAACCCTGCCTACCGAGACACAATGGGAGTGGGCCTGTCGTGCCGGAAGTGCCGAAGATTTCTGGTATGGAACGCTCAACGACGATTTCAGTAAATACGAAAACATGGGTGATATTCAACTGGAAAAATTAGCCGTTTCCGGCGTCGATCCTCAGCCCATGTCGATGAATAACCCGTGGCGGAAATATTATACCTGGCATCCCAAAGAAAAGAGTGTGGACGATGGCAAGGTGATGCAGGAGGGAGGAAAACAGTACGCTCCCAATGCCTGGGGATTGTATGATATGCACGGGAACGTCGAAGAGTGGACCCGGTCGGATTATCTCCCGTATGGCCAAAAGAAAAAAGATGCAGTAGAATCGACTGAAAAGGTGGTTCGGGGAGGTTCGTGGATAGATCATCCCAAAACATCTACTTCGCTTTTCCGCCGGGCTTATCTACCCCATCAGAAAGTTTATAACGTAGGATTCAGGGTAATTATAGAAGACTAAGTAAATGCGGGTAAAATAAAATGTTGAAAAACCGATAAGGAAATAATTTTTTGTTGTGCATATTTCCGGATGTTGGTAAAAACGTACGGTTATATGCACAACTTGTATAAGAACTTTTAATAAGATGTTTCAAAAGTTAATTGTATATGTTTTTTGCCTGTTTTATACGGGCGTAAATGTTATGGCACAAACATCGTGGTTGCCGAATGTTCGGAATACGGAAAAGTCGATTCGTTTGCTGGCGTGCAAGTATGCAGGGGCGGAATTGAAGGCGTGTAAAGAGATAGACGGTTCGTCGGGATGGGATGTGCGGATAGAACAATCACCCTTGGGTGAAAGTACGGTGTATCAGTTTATTTTTACGGCCCGAGAAGATATGCAAGATGCTGGGGTCGCCGTAGCCTTTGACCGTTATGGATGGACAAGTGACAATTATGTAATGATACCGGCTTCGGTATATAATGGTAATCGGCAACGCATTGTTTATCGGGAGTATGCGACCGGGTTGGACAAGAGCGATTACAATCGAAGGGATTTGGCATTGACCTCCAATCCCATTCCTCAACTTTCTCCGGATTTTGGTTCCAAGTCGCGGTTGGAGGTAAACGTAAGTAACACAGCAACGCCTGCCATCGTTTGGTTGGAACGAGCCAAGGGGACGGGTACCATTTTGCTTACCGATCAGGGAATTGAACGCGATAACCGGGTGATAGACCATGCGTTGATTGTAGAAGAAACCCTCGATCGCAGCGTTGCCTCTTTCGTTATCAGTGCTCCGGGCGTGCGTAGCAGAAAGCCCGAATTTATCGGATTCAGCAAAAGTCCTGATCGAGGTATCTCGGTGAAAAAGGGCGACGAAATAGTCATCCGCATTACGGAAGTAAAATTCCCCTGCCAAAATGTGCCTGAATTGTTGGCCCGTTTTGTGCAGGAGCGCAAGAGCCATGTCAAGAGCGATCCTCCACGGAATTTAATGCCGTTGAGCGAAGTCTTGACACGGATGGAAAAGAACATCGACGAACGTTATTACCAGGGCGAACAAGGCGAATACTACTGTCCGGAAAATGCCAACTGGATGTCGTATGGCTGGATTGGCGGGCTAATCAATACCTATCCGATGTTGGCCATAGGAGATGCCGAACATTTGCAACGGGTAAAAAATACGTTCGATTTTGCCCTGCCCAGGGCCAAAGGTAAAAGCGGTTATTATTACGACATACTGGCAGCAAACGGCGAACCGATGAACCGGGATGCCGCGGTCCATTATCCGGGTGTGGGTTTGACGCGCCGGAACGGCGATGTTCTCTATTGGATGGTCAAGCAATTTATGTTGTTAAAAGCACAGGGTAGGGCCGATGCCATTGATGCCGCCTGGGAATCGGATGTCCGTAAATTGGCCGATGCGTTTGTCGATACCTGGAAGAGGGAGAGCACATGGGGTAATTACATCCATGTAGAGACGGGCGATGTAGCCGTATATAATACCACCAGCGGAGCCATGGCCGTAGCCGGTTTGGCATTGGCATCGGTATATTACGACGATACGCGTTATTTGGATATTGCCCGGCAGGCCGCGGCCGATTACTATGCAAATTTTGCCTTGGTTGGATTTACCTCCGGCGCGTGCGGTGATATTTTGCAAAATGCCGATTCAGAAACCGCCATAGCCTTGACCACCTCATTGGTAACCCTGTATGAATTAACGGGCGAAGAAACCTATTTAAGACAAGCTCAGGATTTAGCCCATTTATGCGCTACCTGGACCGTCTCATTCTCTTACCGCTTGCCTTCTGAAACGCCCCTTGCCAAGTTGGGAGCCAATCTGACGGGAGCTGTTTGGGCCAGCACCCAGAACAAACACGGCGCACCGGGCTTTTGTACACAATCGGGCGATGCATTGTTTAAGCTATACCGTGCCACCCGGAACGAATTGTATGCCGAATTGCTTCGCGACATCATCCATGCCCACGCAGAAGGCGTACAGCCCAACGGAAAGATCACCGAGAGGCTGACCTATTGCGATGCCGACAGCCGGGGCTCGCGCGGCGATGGCGGAAAAACCGGATGGACCGAGACCAACGGCGCTTTGATGGCCTTGGAAATACCGGGTATATACGTGCGTACGGATATCGACTCGCTCTATGTTTTTGATCATGTCGAGGCCGAGATCGTGAAACGGAATAAAAAACAGCTGGTTTTGCGCTTGACAAACCCGACTGCTTACGATGCCGTGGTAACCGTATTGGCCGAGGATGCGGAACAGGCGGCCCGTCCGTTGGGGGATAATGCCTTTTTGAGATGGACGGATAAGGTAATGGTAGAATCCGGAAGAACAGTAAATTATAAGTTGAAAATAAATTAAGATAGAGCCATGTGTAAGAGAATCACTCTTTTTGTATGTCTGTCATTGCTACTGTTTAGCTGCGATTTCAAAAAAACATGGGATTTCCAAACCGATTATTTTCAGATCGGTATCGACAACAGGGGATACATAACAAGTATGAAAAACACGACGGTTTCTCCGCAGAGAGAGTTCAGTCCGTCGGACAAGCCGTCGCCGTTGCTCTCGTTGTACGATAGTGAAAAGAAGGTGTATTATACGCCGCAAAGGGCCTCTTTCGATCCCGGTACGAAACGTTTCGATCTCGAATATCCGAACGGGTCGGTCGCTACCGTTTCGTTGCAGGAGCAGGGCAAATATTTCAAATTGACCTTGGAAGCTCTCTCTCCCCGAAATGGCGTAGATGCCATCCAGTGGGGATCGTATTATACCAATATCACCAACCTGTTGGGTGAGATTATCGGGGTTGCACGCGATACGAGCGAAGCGGTGAATTACAGCATCGGCCTGTTGGCACTCGATGACAATACGTTGGGCGGAACGGCCGACATAGAGGGCGATGCAGCCCCTTTCCAATACATTATCCATACGCCCGATGCCAACCGTTACCCTCTGCCAGACTCCTTGTACGAAGGGCAAATCTTTACCTTGGGAGGGGATGGTAAGAGCGATGTGGCCTTTTATGCCAACAAGGCCCCCTATTATAGAATTATGTACGGAAATGCGGCGATGGTCGATAAGCAGGGGCGGGTATATATCCAGTATCAGTCCAGAGACCGTACCAAACCCCGTCAGGTTTACTACTCCTTGATACCCAATATGCCGGCCAACATTCCCAACCATATCGAGGTAGAGCCGATTCCCGGAGTCGATTTTATAGGGTCGTCCGTTGCCTTGTGGGGAAGTCCCGACAGTACAGCCCTGTTGGATGTCATTCAAAACATCGTATTGTCCGAAGGGTTACCCTATCCGACGGTAAACGGTAAGTGGATTAAAGACCCGGCGGCATACTCTCCCGATGTGATGACCAGTGGAAACCTGTATGACAGCATCATCCCCTATACCGCCCGGTTGGGATTCCCGGCCATACACGCCTACGACCAGGGTTTCTTACGTCCGGACAGGGGGAATGAAGGCTATCTGGACGGAAAGAATCACGAACGGAAAACGTTCCGTATGGGGCAGGGAGCGGTATCGCATCGCCAATTTGCCGATATGGCCGCCGAGCATGGAATCATGTTGGGGCGTGTTTGTATCACCAACTCGTTGGCTCCCGGTACCCAAGATGCCTCTCCCTATCCCAGCGACAGTTTGTGTTATCAGCAAAAACGGATATTGATGAAAGACATCTCTCCCGAAGATACGCTTATTGTAGTAGATGATCCCACCTACCTGGAAGAGATTGCCAGCTGGGAAGGCCATTGCGAAAATCTGAACATGGTAAAAATAGGAGATGAACTGATTCATTATTTGGGCGTTTCGCAAACAGAGCCCTACACCCTTCAAAACGTTACCCGGGGATATTGGGGGACAAAAGCCTCAGCCCATCAGGCCAACGATACCATTTACAAGCTGCAAGTAACTATTAACTACGGTTACGATGGCATTATTCCGAACCTGGCGCTGCAAGACAAGATAGCCGAATATTATGCCGAGGTGGCACACAAATGCGGTGTTACGTTGTATGACTTTGACGGACAGGAGTTCCTTTTCAATAACGGGCACGGATACTATTCGGCCAAACGCTTCTTCCGTAAGATGTTCGAGCGGGCCAAAGAGTTGGGAGTTCCCTATATCCGTTTTTCGGGTGCCACCTTGTCAGAGGGCTCCTGGCACTACCAGAGCGTTTGGAATGTAGGAGGTGGCCGTAACCTGTATGATGTCGATACCCGCGAATGGGGCAGTACCACCAGTCAGGGAAAGGATTTGCGTGATGTGACTTTCTCCAACTACTATCCGGTCTCTTTCGGAGGGAATTTCGGCATAAAAGAGAACTCTACCGTTGAACAGTACGAACATATCGAGGCGATAGCTGTCGGATTCGGAGCTACCTATTTCTTTTCGATCAACCAAAAGGATGTAGAAAGTTGTCCGCAAAAAGATCAGATTTTCCAAACCATCCGGACGTGGGAAGATGCCCGTCATGCCGACGCGTTCCCTACTCATATCAAGAAACTGTTGAGAGACCCTTCGTACGATTGGCGGCTCGAAGCTCATCCGGGAGGGGATAGCTGGACATTGTATCGGCTTGAAAACGGCCAAAAGGTAGCCTCGTATCCCTTACAGCGAAACGGAGGTAAATAAAGGCCCGAGGCGTTGAATCATGTGTAAAAGTGGAATAAAATTTATCATTCAGTAAATAAAATGAACCAAACAACCTGTTTGAAAAAGATTGTCATTCTTTTGAGTATCCTCGTTGTCGATGCGGGGGCTATGGCACAGCAAAAGATTGCTTTGAAAGAGCTGGATTTGTCCAAGGTCTGGCAAGAATATGGAACAGCTTTTGTCGATGGCAACGATGTCCGGCTTCATGCCAAGGCTATTGCTCACATAAAACTGGATGGGAAGGCCGAACGCTTTCAGACGCAAGCCAGCATACAACCCGTTGTGGAGGATGGTAACGACCCTGCCTGGATGGTACAGCCGTTGGTGGACGGGACCAAACTCTTTTTTCGGAAAAAGGGAGACGAGAAGCAGTTGGTGGGTATTTCCGGTGCCGATGGCAAAATCGGGAAAGGCTCTTTTGAATTGATTCTGAAAGCCGATGGCAAGGAGATATACAACAGCGGCGTAATTCGTCAGGGAGATGCTCCCAAACAGGTAGATGTACCTTTGGAAAAGGTACAGATGCTTGAAATCATCGTCGATCCTACTTCTGACGGGGTAAGTGGCGATTTCGTCCTGTTGTCGGCGCCTGTCCTGAGTTATGGCGGGACGTTGCCGGTCATGCAGGATATCCGTTCTACCGGCGAAGGCCCCCGACAAAGCCAGGAAGCTGTTGCCCGACTGACGAAAAAAATCGGTCGGTTGCCGCTCTGGAAGGAGGCTCTCTACGAAAAAACTCCGTTCGATTGGTTGATCACTCCCGAAAAATCCCAAGCAGGCATCTATCGTTCGTCCGACGGAAAGAGCATCATCATAGCCAACGGTATGGTGGCGCGGACGCTCCGTATATTTCCCAATTTGGCCACGACGCACATAACCAACCGGATGAATGGCGAAAGTATGCTTCGTGCCGTCAGTAGCGAGGGCTTTGTCCAGATAGACAAAAAACTCCGGATGGTGGGTGGTTTGGCGGGACAACCCGAACGGGCCTATCTCAAAGATGAATGGATAGACAGTTTGAAAACGATACCCGAATCTTTTGTCGTAGAAGATTTTGAAATACGTCCTGTCGGAGAGACCCTTCCCTGGGCACGTAACCGTTGGGCGCTGAACAAACAGGCGGCTACCGGACAAGAGATTGTCTTTATCTTGCGAGGCGATAAGGAGCTGAAAGATGTATTGGTAAAGGTCTGCTTCTCGGTATATGATCATGTCCCGGTTATCCGCAAGCAGATGGAGGTGGTCAATGAATCGCAGGTACCGGTCAATGTCGATGCGTTCAAGCTCGAATACCTGGCGTTTGCCGAACCCGAATCGCCCAGCGACGGCGATCCGTCTCGTTTCCGCCTGCCCAATATCCACATCGAAAGCGATTTTACCGGCAAGGGAACCTTTACCGAACGGGAGACCGATATTACCGAAAAGTGGGTGGTCGATCCCGATTATACCTCGCAACGCAATTACCCGATGGAAACCCCCTGTATCCTTGACGTATCGCTCGATATAGGACCTGACCAGACCCTCCCTGCCGGTCAGACGTTCCGGACATTCAGTGTTTATGAGATGCCTTTCGACAGCGATGACCGTGAGCGGAAAGGGTTGTTCACCCGCCGTTTCTATCGAGCCATTGCTCCCTGGACTACCGAGAACCCGATCTTCCTGCACCTGACATCCAGCAATCCGGAGACGGTTCGGACGGCTGTCGATCAATGTGCGGAGGTGGGCTATGAGATGATAATTCTCAGTTTCGGTTCCGGAGCCAATGCCGAGGATATTTCCGAGGAGAACATTGCCAAGTTCAAAGCGTTGGTCGATTATGCCAACAGCAAAGGTATCGAGATGGGATGCTATTCCCTGCTGGCCAGCCGTTGGATCAGCGACGAGGTGGATGTAATCAATCCGGAGACAGGCAAACGGGGCGGTATGCGCTTCGGCAGCTCTCCCTGTTTGTGTAGCGACTGGGGATATGAATATTTCGATAAAATCAGAACTTTCTTTGAGAAAACCGGTATGACCTGTTTTGAACACGACGGTTCCTATCCCGGCGATCCTTGCGCCTCCACCACGCACACCTACCACAAGGGGTTGGGAGATTCGCAGTGGAATCAGTTCCATAAGATTACCGAACTGTATCACTGGATGCGCGAGAAAGGAATCTATCTGAACGTCCCCGATTTCTATTTCCTGAACGGTTCAACCAAGACCAGTATCGGTTATCGGGAGACCAACTGGTCGTTGCCGCGTGACAGGCAGCTGATTCATACCCGGCAGTTGAATTACGACTGTACGTGGGAACGTATTCCCTCTTCCCTTTGGAGCTTCGTACCACTGGTCGAGTATCATGGCGGAGGTGCCGCGGCCACGTTGGAACCGTTGCACGAACACCTGTTTGAATACAAGACCTTGATGGTACAGAACTACGGGGCAGGCATACAGGCCTGTTACCGGGGGCCTCGGCTGTACGATACCCCTGAAACCAAAGCAGCCGTCGTCGAGGTGATTCATTGGTACAAACGGTATCGGAACATCCTCAACAGCGACATCATCCATCTTCGTCGGCCCGATGCGCAGGATTGGGACGGTATTATGCACGTCAATCCGAAGGAGAAAGAAAAAGGACTTGCCCTGTTTTTCAACCCGACCGATCAACCGATTACCCGGGAGGTCGATTTACCGCTTTACTATACCGGCCTGACAGAGACCGCCCGGATTCGTGAACAGGAGGGCCCCAGTACCGAATACCGTTTGGAGCGCGATTATACCGTTAAGTTGAAAGTAACCATTCCGGCTAATGGATATACCTGGTATGTGGTAGAGTAGCAAAAAATAAAACGATAATGTTTTCTAAATAGCTATAAATAGCGAAATGGAAGCAGTATCATAAACAAACTCGTACTATCTTTGTGTAGCGGATACAAGTCCGAAGCAATATTCTTTCAATTTGAAAAGTGCTGTTTATGCGAATAAAAGATAAGTTGATTTCCTTTTTGTCATCGTATCGTTTGACTTTGGTTCTGTTGGTGATATATGCCCTGTTGTTGGCGGTAGCCACATTTGTAGAGAGTTGTTTCGACTCGTCCATGGCTCGGATGTTTGTATATAACAATGTCGGGTTCTATCTGTTGCAGTTTCTGATGATAGCCAATTTCGTCGCCATTGTGTTGCACAACAGGATGTGGCAACGCAAGAAGTATGCCGCAACGCTGTTTCATGCTGCGTTTGTCCTGATATTGTTGGGAGCCTTTATAACCTCCGTTTCAGGTTTTGAAGGAATTATTCATATTCGCGAAGGAGAGTCGAACAATCGGATGATAACGCAAGAGTCCTATGTCATTTATACGTTGAAGAAGGGCGACATATCGGAACGATACAGCGTACCGCTCTCTTTCTCGGTATGGAAGGGCGCTTCGTTCCGTCGGCAGCATACGTTCGAGGGACAAGAGTTCGTTTTGGAGATGAAAGGTCGTCCCTATGTGTCGGAGAATGGCAGGCGGGCCATATCTTTATCTGTTCAGAGTGGAGGAGAAGAACGGAATATCAACCTGGAAAATATGCCTTATACCCTTTCCGCCCCTACCTATTTGTCGTTTGGTGATGTTATGGTGGAGGTGGCTTATGGTGCCGACCACGTCCAGTTACCCTTTTCTATACAATTGACCGATTTCCGGTTGTTACGTTACCCCGGCTCGCACAATCCCTCTTCGTTTGAGAGTGATCTGGTGTTGACCGATGAGCAGGGAAACAGCCGGCAGGAGCATCTGTATATGAATAAAGTGGTACATGAAAAGGGGTATCGGCTGTATCAATCTTCGTATGACCCCGATGAAAAAGGTACGGTACTTTCCGTCAACAACGACTATTGGGGGACAACGGTTACCTATTGCGGATATTTTGTATTGTTATTGGGTATTGTGGGAGTATTGACAGCCAGGAATACCCGTTTCCGTTTTTTGATTAAACGGTTACAGGAGATCAACGTATCGGAGAAGTCAATGCTGGTGATGTTGTTTCTCTTTTCGGGTTGGTTTTCGGTCTCGGCCACGCCCGATAAGGTTATGAATAATCTCTCCTTGCGGGTTCCACCTGCCGCTCATGCCGAAAAGTTCGGTTCGTTGTTGATACAATCCTCTTCGGGGCGGATAGAGCCGGTGAATACCTATACCGAGAAATTGCTCAGAAAGATATACCGGGACGACCGTTTCGAGGGATTCTCCTCCGATCAGGTGATTCTGGGAATATTGGTAAATCCCACCTATTGGAACCATGTCAAGATGATTCGGCAGACGAATGGTCAGTTGCAAAAGATACTCGGGACGGAAGAGGGTAAATATATCTCTTTCCTGGATGTTTTCGATCAACAGGGAAACTATAAAATAGCTTCGCTGGTAGAGCAGATATACCAAAAACCGGTAAAGGAGCGGAGTTCATTCGATAAGGATGTCCTTAAATTGGACGAAAAAATCAATATCTTGTATGCCTTGCAACAGTACAAGATGTTGGCATTGTTCCCGTTGGCGGGAGATGCCAATAACAAATGGTATTCGCCGGGCGACGATTTGAGCGTTTACACCGGAAAGGATTCGATGTTTGTCTCGAAAATCTTCGACTGGTACCTGAGCGAGGTCTCTCAGGCCCAGCTGTCCGGACAATGGCAGGCGGCCGATGAGGTAGCCGACATGATAGATACCTACCAACGGGCCCGATCCAATGTAACGTTGATGAGCAAACAAACCGTATCGGCCGAGTTGTTGTATAACCGGCTGAATGTTTTTGGATCCTCTTCCAAACTCTATTTGATATGGGGAATATCGTTTCTGATTCTCTCCGTATTGGCCTATTTCCGTCGGACGAAAGCCATCAGACGTTTATCGACTGCTTGTCTGGGTCTCATTATCCTGTCATTTGTATTCCATACTTTCGGGATAGGGATGCGCTGGTATATTTCGGGGCAGGCTCCCTGGTCTAATGCATACGAGTCGATGGTGTATGTGGGTTGGGCGGCGGCATTGGCCGGGTTGTTGTTTATGCGTCGTTCGCACATTGCGGTGGCGTTAGCCACTTTCTTGGCCGGACTGATTCTGTTTGTTGCCAACCTGAACTGGATGGACCCCGAAATAACGCCGTTGGTTCCTGTTCTGAAATCGTATTGGTTGATGTTGCACGTGGCCGTTATTACGGCCAGTTACGGATTCTTCGGAATGAGTTTCCTGCTGGGCTTGACCGCTATGGTAATGATGAATATCCGAAACAGGGCGAATCTTTCTGTCTGGAATCTCCGCATCGAGGAGTTGCGTATCATCAACGAGTTGTCGCTGACCATTGGGTTGTGTCTGCTTACGGCCGGAACATTCTTGGGGGCTATTTGGGCCAATGAGTCGTGGGGACGTTATTGGGGATGGGATCCGAAAGAGACTTGGGCCTTGATTACGATGATCGTCTATGCCTTGGTGCTTCATGCCCGTTTCATCCCGAAATTGCGCAGCGATTTTGCGTTCAGCGTGATGTCCGTCTTTGCCCTGACTTCTGTATTGATGACCTATTTCGGGGTAAACTACTATCTTGCCGGATTACATTCGTACGGCAAAGGTGATACCCCTCCGGCACTCGATATTATCTACCTCGTATATGGGCTGATTATACTGTTTACCGGTTGGACGGCGTGGCGGAATCGCCGTTTGTCGGAAGTCGGGTAATTGTTATCGGAACCAGGTCTCCAAGAGCGGAATCAGCAGCGAAGTCATAATCCCCATCAGCCCGATGGATAATCCGCTGATGGCACCCTCTACGGCTCCCATTTCGATGGCACGCGCCGTTCCCAGTCCGTGAGCGGCTGCTCCCAGTGCTAACCCTTGTGCCACTTTGCTTTTTATGTGCAGGGCTTTTAAGATAAAGGGACCGGTAATGCTGCCGAAAATACCGCAAACAACGACTACGATGGCTGTCAATGCCGGAATTCCGCCCGAACGGGAAGCGAGGCTGACGGCTATGGGCGTGGTAACTGACTTGGGTTCCAACGATGCGATGATAGACTCTTCAACTCCCATAAGGCGACAAATGGCGATAACACTTACAATACCTACGAAACTGCCTACCAGAATGG
>DVNA01000108.1 GCA_018714665.1 Candidatus Gallibacteroides avistercoris
GGAAAGGAAAATGTGTACAACTCTTCATCGCGTCTTTATGAACAGACAACCAACTTTTACGCAGGATTCGACAAGGAATTTGAAAGCGGTCT
The DNA here is from genome assembly GCA_018714665.1 of Candidatus Gallibacteroides avistercoris. Classification (GTDB taxonomy): domain Bacteria; phylum Bacteroidota; class Bacteroidia; order Bacteroidales; family CHK158-818; genus Gallibacteroides; species Gallibacteroides avistercoris. Next base: position 93 of record DVNA01000108.1, read on the forward strand.
ATCTCTTTCTCTCTCGGCAACCGGAGAGTATTACTCCATCGGGGACTATCACAAATGGGCAGTCTATCCACAGGCTAATCTGAACTATTCGCTTTCAAGAAAACATACATTCATGTTGGGCATTTCTTCAAAAAAAAATTACCCTACCTATTGGGATATGCAAACCAGTACCACCTACATGAATGGATATGAGGAAATACAGACCATCGAGGGTCTGCGGCCTGCCAATGTGTATAGCGTAAACGCCAACTATCTTTTTCTTCAAAAGTATATGCTGTCACTGTTCTATGAACGTACTAACGATTATTTCACGATGGATATGTATCAGGCGAAAGACCGCCTGGCTCTTGTGTACCGTACGCAGAACTGGAATTATTACCAATCTTTCGGTATGAGCGTCAACATTCCGTTCAGCATTGGCGAGTGGCTTTCTTCTCAGGTAAACGCTACGGTTGTCAATGACCGTAACCGCTTTGACAACTTTTTCGATATTCCTTTCGACCGCAAGAAATGGATGTTTGTCGGTGCGCTCGACAATACATTCAAAATAAAGGAGACTCTTTCTTTTGAACTGAACGGCAATATTCAGACGCCTTTTATTCAGGGAACATTAGACCTTGCTTCTCTATTCAACCTCACAGCCGGAATGAAATGGGATTTTGCCAAAAACAAATGTTCTCTTGCCATACGATGCAACGACATTCTCAACACCAGTATGCCTGATATGAGAATCCGCTTTAAAGGTCAATATCTCGATATGAATACAGGCTTCTATACCCGTATTACCTCGCTGAACTTTACCTACCGTTTCGGCGGATATAAAAAGAAAGGGTTCAAAAACATCGATACTTCACGATTCGGGCATTAATTCCTTAAATCCATCGACATATCTGCCATCTCCTTTCTTAATGGCATAATGAATAGGTTGTCTGGAAATATTTACTACCTTTGAAAAACGTTGCAGGACAAAAACCATGAAACACAAACAAATAAAATGAAAAGGAAAGATTTAGAAAACTTACTGACGAGGTTCTCTCGCTTAGGGATAGGCCATTCAAAAAACATAAAAAATCAAATGGAACGGAAAGAATTAGAACGCCTTCTGATGAGATTCTCCCATTTAGGGGTAGGCCATTCAAAAAACGGGGCTCTGTTGATTGGTAAAGCTCCTCATATTGCCGAATATGCCTGGCTTAATGTTATGTATCCATGTGCATCAAAAACAGAAATACGCAATTTGGAAGAAAATTGGGAGCAGCTATTCCGAAAATATACAAAGATTTTTTGATGAATGTGTCCAATGGCTTTGATATAATGAATTGCACATTAGCCCTGCATGGGTGCAGGACATCATACGACAGATCAGATTTAGATTTATGGTATCCGTTTAATCTTGAAGATATTCAGAAGTATGAAAGGCCTAAGAATGCCACACCGGAAATGTTCTTTTTGGGTACTTATGAATATGACGGTTCAAAGCTCTACCTCAACACCTCGGATAATAAGATATATTACTGCGACCGATATGATGCGACCCCGCTTAAATCCTGGGATTCTCTGTCTGCCATGTTGACGTCTGAAATAGAAAGGATATTTAGTCTATTTGATGCGGATGGTCATTGTATCGATGAAAATATTCCGACAACGCCGGTTGGTATAATCCCGTAAACGGTCATCCCAGCCTTCGCGACTACCGCATGAAAATACCGCTGACCATCCGGCCCGAGGCAATACCCAACTTACGGGCCGAAAAGAAATCGGAAGAGTGTGTCCGAGTACAGATACCGGCAACCGCTATGCGGGAGGGAAGTAGGCCGGATTGTTCCAAATCCAATCGGTTGGCCTGCCACAAATCGATATGTGTTTTACCGGTATGTGGATTGAGACGAAATACGGCATCGGGATATCGGGCCTCCCGAAAGCGCTCTACCACCTCCTCTCCTACCTCAAAGCACTCCACGGAGATAGATGGGCCGATAACGGCATATAAATTTTCGGGGATAACGTGTAACCGCTCCTGCATATACCTGACACACGATGAAGCGATGCGGGCTACCGTCCCTTTCCACCCCGCATGTATGGCGGCAACAACTCCCTTCTGGGGGCAATAGAGCAAAACAGGTACACAATCGGCCGTGGTTACGCCGACGCAGCTGTTTTTTACGGTGGTAATTACGGCATCTTTCCCGTCGAGCAGCTCTTGCTTCCGAGCCTCCGGCAGGGTCAGAAAAGCGTCGTCGATATACAACAGGTCGCTCCCGTGAACCTGATGCGGGAGAAACAGCCGACGCCTGTCTATCCCTATGGAAAGGCATAAACGATTCCGGTTTTCGGCCACGTTACCGGCATCGTCGCCGGCGAAGGCGCCCAAATTCAACGAGGCATAACTTCCCCCGCTAACGCCCCCGTGCCGGGTAGTGGTAAAACCAAAAATGTTGCCGCTCCCGTCAAAAGGATATGACAACATTTTTATATCTTCTGTCAAGGTAATCTCTTTCATTCGTCCCAGTCGTACTCTGCATAATTTTCCGAATCATCCTCATCGTCTCCCTCTCCGGGCAGCTCCAAGTCCAGGTTGTCCTCTTCCAATACCCGGTGCCGGAGGTCCAGATTGCGGTGCGTGATCGAAACCGTGCGGTTGTCGTCGTTGTTCAACTCTACCCAGAGAATGTCCTTCAACTCCTGAATTCCCTCACCGGTTACCGAGGAGATAAAGACATACGGTATCTCAGGCAATTCGCGAACGATGGAGGCTTTGAGCTCGTCGTCCAGAAGGTCTGACTTGGTAATGGCCAATACTCGCTGCTTATCCATCAGTTCGGGATTGAAGGAGGAGAGCTCGTTCAACAAGATTTGATACTCGCCGGCTATGTCGTTACTGTCTGCCGGCACCATAAACAACAGCAGGGCGTTACGCTCAATGTGCCGCAGAAACCTCAGCCCCAACCCTTTTCCTTCGCTGGCCCCCTCTATGATACCCGGGATGTCGGCCATCACGAAAGAGCGGTTGTCGCGATAAGACACGATTCCCAAATTGGGTTCGAGCGTGGTGAAAGGATAATCGGCTATTTTGGGTTTGGCTGCGGAAACGACAGAGAGAAGGGTCGATTTCCCGGCATTGGGAAATCCTACCAGCCCGACGTCGGCCAACAGTTTAAGCTCTAAAATCACCGACCGTTCCTGGGCCGGTTCGCCGGGTTGTGCATACCGCGGCGTCTGGTTGGTAGCCGAACGGAAATGCCAGTTTCCCAGCCCTCCGCGACCGCCTTTCAGCAAAACAACCGTCTCCCCGTCTTCGGTAACCTCGCACAGGAACTCTCCCGTATCGGCATCGAAGACGACCGTCCCGCAGGGAACCTCTATGACGACATCTTTACCGTCCTTGCCGAAACTGCGGCTCGCCCCTCCCGACTCTCCGTTCCCGGCAAAGATGTGCCGGGTAAATTTCAGGTGGAGCAATGTCCAATAGTTACGATTGGCTTTCAGGATGATATGACCGCCCCTACCGCCATCCCCGCCATCAGGGCCTCCTTTGGGTACATATTTGGCCCGGTGCAGGTGGGCAGATCCGGCTCCGCCTTTTCCGGAACGACAATAGATTTTGACATAATCGACAAAATTTGACTCGGCCATACGTTTGCGTTTTTTAGGTTTCCTGTTACGAAGGTAACGATTCTCTGCCAGAAAAGAAAGCGTTAAAAAAGGATCGGCTCTACCGCCTTCTCTTTTTTAACGCTTTTACGGTCAGATTTGTTACAAGTTATCAATTGTTTTTTCAATGCGGGCAAAAATTTCTTCTACACTGCCCATGCCATGAATGGCGTAATATTTTTGTTCTTCGATGTAATAATCTTTCAACGGAGTGGTCTGGTTGTGATAGACGTCCAGACGGCTCTTGATGGTTTCCAGGTTATCATCGGAACGTCCCGATACCTGTCCGCGTTTCAACAGACGGTCGATCAATTCGGGTTCATCTACTTCAAGCCCGACAACGGCCGATACTTCCGTACCGCGTTCGGCCAACATTTTTTTGAGGGCCTTGGCTTGGGGAATGGTACGGGGAAATCCGTCAAAAATAACGCCCTTTTTAGCCTCTTCGTTCGAGTCGAGCACTTTGGCCAACATATCGATAATCAATTCGTCGGGAACCAACTGTCCTTTGGAAATATAGCCTTCGGCTGTCTTTCCGAGTTCCGTACCGTTTTTCATCTCGGCCCGCAATACATCTCCGGTAGAGATGTGGAAGAGCCCGTATTTGTTGATAATCAATTCGCTCTGGGTTCCTTTCCCGGAACCGGGTGCGCCAAAAATCACCACATTCAACATATTCTTTCCTGTTTGTTTAAGTTTGGTTGTTATTCGTCTAATATATACAAGTCTTTCAAGTTACGTCCCTTTTCGTCGTAATCCAACCCGTAGCCTACAATGAACCGATTTTCTATCGTTTGTGCCACATAATCCAACACCAAGGGCATTTTCATTGCATCGGGTTTGAAGAACATCGTGGCCGTTTTGATTTGAGCGGGCGAGTAGCCGGACAGGTACGCTTTGATCTTGTCCATGGTAAATCCGGTATCGACAATATCCTCTACGACAATTACGGTACGGCCTTTAATGTCTACTTCGAGCGGTTGTATCGCTTTCAACATACCGGCAGACTGCATCCCCTGGTACGACTTCATCCGCAAAAAGGTGATTTCACAATCGACGGTAATCTCTTTCAGCAAATCGGCGGCAAACATAAAGGCCCCGTTCAGGACACAAACGAAAACCGGATTTAACCCTTCCATATCCCGGTTGATGACACGGGCAACGGCTCTCACCTTTTCCTGCAAATCGTCGTACGGAATATACTTCCGGAATTGTCTGCCATTGATTTGTATCACGTTGTTATCCATACACCGAAAAAATTTGTCTGCAAAGATACAAAAAAAGTCGATGCGATTTTTCATCCGGGAGGTTTATTTATCACGGCATACCGGAGGGAACCTATCCCAGCTTCAACAACAAAAAAAACCGCATCCGTTTTTGTTACGGATGCGGTTTTATTATGTTGTATTACAATAACTCCCTCGTATCTGGGGAAAGTCCATATCAACAAACTTTTTCCAATCTTTTCATCACCGAGAAGATGAAGATGGCCGAGAGCAAACAAAGTGCCACCAATACACCCCAAACCAGAGCAAGCGGTTGGGCACCCCACAAAATGGCAGGAACTACTGTCAAGAAGTTTCCTACGGCGGTAGCAACAAACCACCCGCCCATCATCATGCCTTTGTATTTGGGAGGAGCCACCTTGGAAACAAACGAGATACCCATGGGCGACAACAACAATTCGCCGAAAGTCAATACCAGATAGGTAGATATCAACCAGTTGGGACTTACCCGGGTTACCTCTTCACCACTTTTAATGGCAGCCGTTTGCACATCGGGAGAGGCCAATCCGGTAGAGGCGACCATCATCAAGAGATATCCGACCGCGGCAACCATCATCCCCAAGCCGATTTTCCGGGGAGCAGAAGGCTCTTTGCCTTTGGATGCCAGCCATCCGAACAGCGCCATCGATACGGGAGTCAAACCTACCACGAAACCAGGATTGAAGTGTTGGAATATCGGAGCATCTACGGCCGTAGGGCCATCCAACGCATTGTATTTGTAAATCAAGCCTAAGGCACAAAGCACAACCACGGCTGACCCGATGGCTTTTCCCTTGCCGGTCTTGCTCTGGGCAATGGCAAAGGCTCCGTAAACGGCAATGATCACCAGCACGAAACTCCACACATCAAAGAGCATGGACTCTACTCCGGTACTCGATGTGGCCGTATAATCGCGGGCAAAATAGGTAAGCGTCAATCCGTTCTGGTGGAAAGCCATCCAGAAGAACACCACCACGGCAAAAACCAGACAAAGGGCCACAATCCGATCTTTGGTTTCCTTGGGAGAGAGTTCCTCGGCAGGAGCCTCGGCAACTTCCGCTTTTTTAACCTTCGTACCGCACCCTTCCGCATGACGGAATGTAGAACGGAATCCATAATATATGAGGATAGAAAGAATCAAAGAAACACAAGCTACGGCAAAAGCAAAGTGATAGGAGTCTGCTTTTGAATAGCCCAACGAATTTTGAGCATAATCCATAATCTCTATGGCAGCAGTAGGAGCAAAAAGCGCACCTACGTTAATGGCCATATAAAAGATGGAAAATGCCGAATCGCGTTTAGATTCCATCTCGGGACTGTCGTACAGATTTCCCACCATGACTTGCAGATTTCCCTTAAACAGACCGGTACCGACACTCACCAGGGCAAGGGCCGCAAACATGGTGCCTGCTGCCAACGCTCCGCTTCCCAACGGGATGGAGAGGAACAGATAGCCCAAAAACATGATGGTGATGCCTATGGTAACCATTTTGCCGTATCCGAACTTATCGGCCAGGATACCGCCGATAAAGGGCAAAAAGTAAACAAACATCAAAAACGACGAATAAACAGAGCCGGCTCCGGCCGCCGACCATCCGAAGTTGTCTTGCAAAAACAAGACAAATACGGCAAGCATGGTATAATATCCGAATCGCTCGCCGGTGTTGGCTAACGCTAACGCGTAGAGCCCTTTGGGTTGACCTTCAAACATAATTTCAGTATTTTATTTAGTATTTATTTCAAGTTCTCTGTCAGGGTAATTTTTAAGAAAATCCGTCCATCTTCAAAATTATTATGAACCTCCCCCTTTCCATATTGTGATGTTTAAACCGTGCGAATTTAATGATAATCTGTTGTATCTACGTCCATTTATCAAAAAAAATATCCTTTTACTTACACTTTTTCTTTTTATCGTCCTTTTTGGAAACAAAAAATATTCTTTTTTTCATTCGGGACAACAACAAAGATTTTATGAAAAGCATTACTTTTGTGTCACATTTAACTATTTTATCCTTATGAAAATCTTTCTCTCGTCCATTTCAAAGAAATTAGACGCTTACACGATAGAACACGAACCCATTTCCTCGTTCGACTTGATGGAACGGGCTGCCTCGGCGGTAACATTCGAGATTATCTCCCGGTGGAAACGGAATGTCCCCATCATCGTATTCGCCGGCCCCGGCAACAACGGAGGGGATGCTCTGGCCATATCCCGCATGCTGATGGAAGAGGGGTATAAACCCGAGGTATATCTTTTCAATACCTCCGACAAACCGAGTCCGGACTGCCAAAAAAACAAACAACGGTTAATTGCTTTGCCGGAGTGCCGTTTTACGGAGATCACCAACCAGTTCATCCCGCCCAAACTGACGGATGACATGTTGATTATCGACGGATTGTTCGGTTCCGGATTGAACTCGCCCCTGACCTCGGGATACGCCGCATTGGCTCAACTGATCAACAGTTACAACGCCACGGTCATATCAATCGACCTGCCCTCGGGACTGTTCGGAGAAGACAACCGGGCAAACAACCCCCGCAACATTATCGAAGCCGACTACACCTTTACTTTCCAATATCCCAAACTCTCGTTCCTCATGGCAGAGAACGAACGTTTTACGGGCCAATGGAAAGTGTTGGACATCGGACTGCACCCGGAGGCGCTGGCCCAGACCCCGTCTCCCTATTATTTCATAGAACCCGAAGATGCTGCCCGCCTGTTAAAAAAACGGAGGAAATTTGCCTCCAAGAGAGAGTTGGGACACGCCTTGCTCATCGCCGGAAGCTACGGCATGATGGGAGCCGCCGTATTGGCAACCAAAGCCTGCCTGCATACAGGCACAGGGCTGGTAACGGTACACACACCCCGCTGCGGATATCCGGTCATCCAATCGACTGTTCCCGAAGCCCTTTTCAATGCAGACAAAAACGACCTGCACTTCTCATCGCTGCATATACAACAACGCTACAATGCCATCGGTATCGGCCCGGGATTGGGCCGGCACATCGAAACGGCATCTGCATTCAAGGCACTCATTCCGCAATACAACCGTCCCTATGTGGTCGATGCCGATGCGCTGAACCTGATTTCGGAATCGCCCGAAATGCTGGACTCCTTGCCTCCGTACAGCATCCTTACACCGCACGCCGGAGAGTTCGACCGGCTTTTCGGGAAAAGTGAAACCTCTTACGAAAGAGTTATCAAGGCGAAAAGCGAGGCTAAAAAAAGGAACCTGATTATCGTTTTAAAAGGAGCCTATACCGCCACCGTACTGCCCAAAGGCGACATCTATTTCAACGCGACCGGCAACGCAGGAATGGCAACAGCCGGCAGTGGGGATGTCTTAACCGGTATCATCACCGGTCTTCTGGCACAGGGTTATCTCCCGGCAGAAGCTGCCGTATTGGGCGTCTGCCTGCACGGACTGGCCGGAGACCTGGCAGCAGCAGAGCTGTCGGAAGCCTACATCACGGCCGGAGATATCGTCGCATACTTGGGAAAAGCCCGGTTAAAACTGGAACGGCTTTTGGCCTGAATCGGGAATAACAGATGTTAATTCCTCGCGGATTTTTCGATATATGAAGTTAAACCGCCCTTTGTTAGAGAATAAATTATAACTTTGCAAAAAGACTTGAATGTTTACCCTAAAAGAAAACCGAATGAGAACATTGCTTCTTTCCCTCTGCACGATATGTGCCCTCGGGAGTTTTGCACAGGAAACCACCAAACTCACAGCTGCCAAACACAACAAATACGGGCTGATATACAACTTGCCGCGTACCCAGGTCGAAATAGAGGCGTTGGTTACCAAAACCACCGTCAAGGTCGGGCCATTCTACCAATACGCCGAGCGCTTTTTAGGGACACCGGCCACCATTACCCAGGATGCCGAAACCTACTCGCTCGACAAGGTTCAGGTTTTTACCCGGGGGGTACCCGACAAAGAGCAACAATACCTGGTACAATTTAAGTCTGGCTCAACGCCCTTTATCTACCTGGACAAAGAGGGTGTCATCCTGGCGGTAAACACCGACCCCGTTGCAGAAGCCGCCATCGAACCGCTGACTCCACAACCCAAGAAATATTCACTGGAAGGGAACAGTTACTATTCGGTCTTTTCCGAAGACCTGCTGTTGGCCGGCTCCACCAACAAAATGGCCGAAGAAGCAGCCAAACAGCTGTACCACATCCGCGAATCGAAAGTCAACCTGATTACCGGTGATGTAGATCAGATACCGGCCGACGGAGAGTCGTACAAGGTAATTATCAACCAGTTGGATCAACAGGAACAATCTTTGGTAGCCTTGTTCATGGGAACCGTAGAAACAGAACAATACGTAAAGAGATTCCGGATAACTCCCTCGGACAGCCTAACCGACGAAATAGCTTTCCGTTTCTCAACCAAACGCGGGATAGTCAGTAAAGACGATCTGGGCGGAAGCCCCGTATATCTGAACCTGAAAGTTACCGAACGGGGAGAATTGCCTATCGACGAAAAAGGCAGACCAATGCCCCTACCCAAAAAAGGGTTGGTATATTGCATACCGGGATCTGCCAACATCAACCTACAACTGAACGGGAAAGAACTTTTCAACGGAAACTTCCAAATAGCCCAGTTCGGCGTAAAATACGCATTGGACCCTTCGATGTTCGCCAACTCCAAAAAAGGGACTGCACAAGTAACATTCTACCCCCAAACGGGAGCGATACGCGAAATCAAATATTAAAGGCCAAATACAAAGAGAGGCGTTTACTTTTCGTAAACGCCTCTCTTTGTATTTTCCCCTTATTGCAACGTTATCACCGTTGTAGTATCGGATACCGTTACTGCGGCAGAGTCCGGAGCGATAGAATCGACCTGAACCGAACCGCTTTCCAAAACGATAACAGCAGAGTCGTCCGAACCGGTATTTCCGGAGGCATCTGCCTTTTTATTGCTACACGAAGCCAGCGCCCATACAAACAGAAAAGCAGCGAAAAAAACCAAATTTTTCATTTCATTCCAGTTTTTAAATCATAAAACAATGGAGTTCTCCCGATAAAAGAAAACTCATTTTGGTTTTATAACAACCTCCATGCTACTCTTGTTCACAAAAAACGGATGTAGAAGAAAAGAGAAAAGAATACGGTTCATCCGCAACGGATTTTCCTGCCACAGACAGAAGACACGGATACAGTTCTCTCGCTGTATCAACCTGACTATTGCCAACCTATTTAATTCCGAATAAACGGTTCACCAACGGACGAACGACAAAGACCCCGACCACCAGGCCGACGGTAGCCCCCAAAACATTGGCCCAGAAATCGAACCAATCGCCAGCACGGGTATCGGTACAAAAATTTTGTATCAATTCGACGATGCCCCCAAAGCAGACGGCACACAACCAACCACCCAGCAAGATTTTTCTTCGGCTGCCGTGCAAAAGAGAAGAACGGTATGTATCGAAACTGAACATCCCCACCAATCCGCCATACATACAAAAATGAGCTATCTTGTCCAAATAAGGAATCTCCATTTGAGGCAACTCCTCAGACGACGATAGCGACAAATAGAGAATCGCCCCTATCACCA
>DVNA01000109.1 GCA_018714665.1 Candidatus Gallibacteroides avistercoris
AATATTCCTCCTCGTTGAAGAAGAAATCTTCTTTGCTGGGATAATCGGGCCAGATATCTTCTATACATTCATATATTTCACCTTCATCTTCCATCTCTTGCAGGTTTTCAATAACTTCGAGAGGTGCACCTGAACGCATAGCATAGTCTATTAATTCATCTTTGGTTGCAGGCCATGGCGCATCTTCCAATTTTGATGCCAACTCTAAAGTCCAATACATAGCTATTAAGATTTAGTTTGTGATTATTCTTTTTCAAAATTTTCCGCAAAAATAGAGGAAATATTTTCATTTGCAATCTTTATCCCAAATTATTTCTTCTTTCCCGGCGGTTATAACTTCGGCTCTTGCCAGTACAAACAAATAATCGGACAGGCGGTTCACAAAGCGACGCAGGTTTTCGTCAATCTCTTGATTCGGCGACAGGGCATAGATACGTCTTTCGGCCCGTCGGCAAACGGTACGGCAAATGTGGGCTGCCGATGCAGGCAACGTTCCGGTAGGGAGGACGAATCCCCGAAAGGGAGGCATTTGAGCAGACAATCGATCAATTTGCCGCTCGAGCTTCTCTACATCTTCATCTGTTACGATACTGGCCGCTTTCAACGGTGTTGCCGAAGTATCCGTAGCTAAATTTGATCCGATTACGAAAAGTTTGTTTTGGATAAAACGCAACACGGCTTTATCTGTCGGTAAGGTAGAGACTTCGGCCAACCAACCGATGTGGGCATTCAATTCATCGACGGTTCCATACGCCTCTAACCGAAGGTCGGTCTTGGAGACCCTTTTTCCTCCGACCAAAGAGGTTGTCCCGTTATCGCCTGTGGCGGTATAAATTTTTCCTCCTGCCATATTCTTCAAATTATCAAAATGAAACAATATAATATTGCCGATTCAATTTCGGGAAAAAGAACAACAACCCCATGTCGTACAGGTCCATCGAGACGGTTACTTTGGGAAAGCTGGTCAACTGCTTCCACTCTTGCTGACGGAGGCTGTTTTTACGGATACCGTCTATTACCACCACGGCTTCCGGCGACAGAAAGGGGGCTATCTGACCGAGAACCTTTTCTACGGAAAGTTCACTGCGGGAGGCATGAATCAAAACAAATTCTACGGGATTTAGTTTTTCGAGCGCCTCCATGGGCAGATCGTCAAAACGACCGGACAAAAGCTCAATGTTCGATTGTTTGATTACCTCCCTGGCTACCTGGGCCATCTCTGCATCCGGTTCTATGCACAGCTGCCGAACTGTTGAATGGGGGGCATTCATGTAGAGCGACGATATACCCCACGCCGTACCGATTTCTAAAATTGTCTGGGGACTAAACCGGTTGACCAAACGGAAAAGTAACCGCGTTTTCTTCTGCTCCATCTTTTTTTGATGGGACGTCTTGGTACGATCCATCCGTGGATAGAGCGTCTTTTTCAGATAAAGCTCTATGGCATTGTAACTGTAATAGCGACACCGCTCTTCGATAACCGTGGTTATCAAATCGTACGCAAAGGGGGAGTGTACACCGAAACCTTTCCGGTAACGCAACTTTCGAAAACTCTTGATACAATATTTTTTTAATACCCGCTTTGTCTCCACCTTTTATTTTTCTGAATCTCGATACAAATATAAAAACTATTTAAACGTTATCCATATAAAAACCGACTGGGTTAGTCGTATGCCTGATCGATGATACCGCCTCCCAATACCCGGTCGCCGTCATAAAAGACGGCCGACTGTCCGGGAGCTACCGAATGTACGGGAGAATCGAAATGCACGACGGCTCTCTCTCCGGGGAGTATCTCAACCGAGCAATCGGTTCGCTGTTTCCGATAACGGATACGACAAGTTACTTTTTCCCCGATAAAATCGGCTATTTCGACAAACACACACGAGATCAGGGAGAGCGATTTTTTATACATTTGGTCCGAACGGGCTATGACAACGGTATTGGTCGAGGGAATAATCTCGCGTACAAAAACCGGATATTGATAACGAATACCCAAGCCTCGTCGCTGGCCCACGGTATAAAAAGGGAAGCCTTCGTGTTTTCCCAGAACGGTACCGGAAACATCCCGGTAAAAACCTGGATGGATGGCTCCCGGCTCGGTATTTTCCCGCAAAAAACGGCGATAATCGCCCGGACAGAAGCAGACTCCCATACTCTCTTTTTTTTCGGCTATCCTATCCAATCCCCGGTCGCGGGCCATCTGGCGGATGGCTGTTTTTGTATAATTTCCTAACGGGAAAAGGATGCGGGGAAGCAGCCGTGGAGGAATCCCCCACAAGAAGAAAGACTGATCCTTGTCGGCATCGGCCCCCGATCTCACATACGGTCTTCCGTCAACCGTTACCCTGCGGGCATAGTGCCCGGAGGCAATAAAAAAAATGCCCTTTTCATCGGCAATTTTACCCATCAAAGGCCATTTCAACAGGTTGTTGCATACCATACAGGGAACCGGGGTACGCCCGTTCATATATTCGGATATGAAATAACGGATGATCTTTTGTCGGAACTCTTCCCGAGCATCATAAACCAGATGCTCCACACCCAGCCGGGCACAGAGGCCGGCAGCCTCCTCCAAATACGCCGTATCACCATCCTTCTCGAAAAAGCGGAAAGTTATCCCTACCACCTCGTAACCTTGCTGCTGCAACAGGCAAGCGGCCATCGAGCTGTCCGTACCTCCGCTCATCCCAAGCAAAACCCGTTCCTTTTTCATATTCATCCCACACAATTCTATATTACTGAAAACTCAACAGGGAGAGCGAGGCCTCGTCCAATACTTCGTTAGCCACCTCTAAAATATCCGAAGAGGTTATCGCCTCTATCTTGCGGCAAACCTCCTGAACGGAACTGTACCGGCCAAAACGCAAAAAGGACTTGCCCAGACCCAACGCCACATTTTCGTGGTTGTCGGTATCGACGCAAACCTGACCGATCATCTGCTTTTTGGCGGATGAAAGCTGCATCGAAGAGAGCGAATTCTTCCGTATATCGGACAACACCTTGTATACCAATGCCACGCACCGGTCCACCTTTTGGGGGTCTGTACCAAAATAGATGGAAAATACGCCGGTATCGCTATACGGTGTAAAGGTAGATTCTACGGTATAAACATACCCGTGCCGTTCGCGCAACGCCAGATTGAGCCTGCTGTTCATGCACGGACCTCCCAGAATGTTGTTGAGCAAAACCATCGCATACCTTTTATCGTCGTACAAATCGTACGCCCGGTTTCCGATAATAACGTGTGCCTGAAACGTATCCATTTGCTCTGTCCGGCGTACAGGCTGATAACGGCCGGGCTTTTCCCGGGCTGAAACCGCAGTATCAGAGGCAATGCCTCCCAAGTATTTCTCTCCCCAACGGACGATTTTGGAAAATTCGACCGAACCGGTGGAGAAAAAGACCATGTTAGAGGGAGTATAAAGCCGGTTTACAAAAGAGCGCCCGTCGGCAGAGGTAAACCGCTGCAAGGTTTCGGTAGTTCCCAAAATAAGGTGCCCGATTTCATGCCCGTCGAAGAGCAGGTTTTCAAACTCGTCGTAAATCAATTCGGCCGGATTATCCTTGTACGAGTTGATTTCGTCCAAAATAACCTCCCGCTCTTTCTCCATCTCTGCCTCGGGAAACCGGGAATTGAACACCAAATCGCCCAACAACTCGACGGCCCGTTCAAAATGGGTATTCAAAAAGATGGAATAGACCACCGTCTCCTCTTTGGTGGTAAACGCATTCAGCTCTCCCCCCACGCTCTCCATCCGGTTCAGTATATGCCAGGCTTTACGCCGATGCGTCCCTTTAAAGAGCATATGTTCTACAAAATGGGCCATCCCGTACTCGCGGGAAAACTCGTCCCGGGTACCGGCATTGACCGTAAATCCGCAATAAGAGACACTCCCGGGGACAGGGAGATGGATCATACGCAATCCGTTAGGCAACGTATAGGTTTGACAATACATAAAATCGCATTCTTATTTTACGCACAAAATTAGGAATAATACCTTTGAGCATTGACAAAAAAAACAGATATTTGCATACAGATAATCATCGAAGTTTTCACGGTATGTTGAATGTCGGCCTGTTCTGCACTTCCTATCCATCGTCGTCTTCCGCCTGCGTAACTGCGGCGCAGCAGTTAGGCCGTTGGATCGGGTCTCACTTGTGCAGACTGGTTTACGGCGGCGTAGATTGCGGATTGATGTACGAAGTAGCCAACAGTACCCAAGAGGCCGGCGGAGAGATAACCGGTGTCGTAACCTCTGCGTTGGAGGCGGGCGGAAGAGCCAGTTCGTTACCCGATACCATCATCCGGGCTGAATCTTTGAGCCGACGCAAACAGATCCTGATGGAACTGTCAGACATTTTCGTCGTCCTGCCGGGAGGCTTCGGGACTCTCGACGAGGCATTGTCCGTATTAGCTGCGGCCCATCTGCAAGAGCACCAAAAGCAACTGATTCTCTTCAACCTGGACGGATTCTTCAACCCGTTACTCTGCCTGTTCGAGCATCTCATACAAACCGGATACGCCGCAGAAAAATACCGGGATTACTATACCGCCGTATCGAAATGGGACGAATGTGAGAAAATCCTGGCCAACCATTTATCCAAAAAACTACACAATGAAAGATAACATGAAAGAGACTATTTTATCTATTCTACAAAAAGAGGCAGAAGCCATTCTAAATTTACCCGTAACCGACAGTTATGAAAAAGCGGTCAATTTAATCGTAGAACAGATACACCATAAAAAGGGCAAACTGGTAACCAGTGGCATGGGAAAAGCGGGCCAGATAGCCATGAACATCGCCACTACCTTCTGCTCCACAGGTACCCCTGCGGTATTTCTGCATCCCAGCGAAGCTCAGCACGGCGACTTGGGCGTACTTCAAGAGAATGATCTGATGCTGTTGATCTCGAACTCGGGCAGAACCCGGGAAATCATCGAACTGGTACAACTGGCCAGGAATCTTCGCCCGAATATCAAATTTATCGTCATATCGGGAAATGCCGAGAGCGAATTGGCAAAAGCTGCCGACGTTTTCCTGTTTACCGGAGCCCCCAAGGAGGTATGCCTGCTGGGACTGACCCCCACCACCTCCACCACCATCATGACGGTTATAGGCGATGTATTGGTGGTAAATACCATGCAGGCCATACACTTCGACAGCCAACAATACGCCCTGCGGCACCACGGAGGATATTTGGGCGAAAAATCGCGCGAACAGAGCAAAGAGCAAGCTAAATAGAAAAAATTATGCGACAAATCATAGGCGTAGGAGAAACCATCCTGGATATTATTTTCAAAAACAACCAACCCAGCCACGCAATACCCGGAGGGTCGGTTTTCAACACCATGGTCTCACTGGGACGACTGAACGTACCGGCTACCTTTCTCAGCGAAATAGGAGACGACCGCATCGGAAAGATAATCATGGAGTATATGGAAGAGAACAACCTCTCTACCGAAAACATGAACCTATTCGGACGGGGAAAATCGCCCGTCTCATTGGCATTTCTGAACGAGAACAACGAAGCCTCCTACCTCTTTTACACCGACTTCCCGGACAACCGCCTGGACATACGCTACCCACGCATCAACGAAAACGATATCTTCATCTTCGGATCCTATTTCGCAGTCAACCCGCTGTTGAGAGATCGGATGGTAGAGCTGTTAGAATATGCCAAAGACAGAAAAGCCATCATCTACTACGACCCGAACTTCCGGAAAGCCCATGCACACGAGGCGATGAAAATCATCCCTTCGGTATTGGAAAACCTCGAATATGCCGATATCGTAAAAGGGTCGTCCGAAGATTTCGAGAATCTGTTCCACCTCTCGGATGCCACACGCATATACAAAGACAAAATCGAATTTTACTGTCCCAACTTTATCTACACGCAAGGGAGTGGCCCTGTCAACCTGTTTACCCGCACGATACGAAAATCCTTTGATTGTCATCCGGTAGAGGTTGTCAGCTCCATCGGAGCGGGAGACAGCTTCAATGCCGGTATCCTGTTCGGGCTGCTTAAACAGGAGGTAACGCATGAAAACCTCTCCGATTTATCCTCAGAAACGTGGGGAAAGATCATCGAATACGGCATGACCCTCTCGGCACAAGTCTGCCAGACATACGAAAACGCCGTTCCCCAAGATTTTGCCCGTCGTTACGCCCAAGAGATAACAGATTAGTTATTTTGTTAAATTACTAAAAGAGAAACTGAAAACCAAAAGCGATTATCTATTTTTGTGTAGTAGCACAATATACAACATCCATATGAACAACCTACTCAAAAAGACATATACGATAACGCTTCTGCCGCTGTTTCTTCTTTTGCTGTTCCCCTCCTGCACGGAAGCTCCCACCGACGTAAAAGCCATTTGCGAACTCGACGACGTACACAACTACGTCATCAAATGGGAGGTCTATCCTCAGATAGAGGGTTTTGTAAAAATTTACAGCTCCTCCACGCCCGACCATTTCGATACCGAATCGCTACCGGATTGTAAAGTGGACATCGCTGCCGCCCGTACTACTATCATCGCTACACACGGGTTGGGGCGGCGATATTTCCTGTTACGGTTCAACGATAAAACAGACCTGGTGTTGGGCACACGAGCCCCAAGATTGGGAAATGTTCAGAATTTCAGAGATTTAGGAGGATACCAAAGCCGTAACGGAAAAACCATTCGATGGGGAAAGATTTTCCGCTCGGGCAGCCTGGATTCGCTCGACACACCCAGTCAAAAACTATTCAGAAAATTCCAAATCGCCACCCTGATCGATTTCCGGGAAACGGGATCATTTGTGGCCCCTCCCCGACAAGCCGGATTGAAAAATGTCATAAACCTCCCCATCAACAAACCGTTCCGATTTATTGCCAAAAGAAAAATCAAGGATAACGAACTGATGTCGGGTGATGCCCGTCTGCTGATGCAGGACATAAACCGTTCGTTCGTATTTGACTCATCCACAACATTCCGCTCCATGTTCAACCAGTTGCTCGTAGAAGATAACTATCCGGTTGTATTGAGCGATATGTACGGTAAAGATGCCGTCGGTTTCGCCACCTATCTCCTGCTCTACGCGCTGGACATCCCCGAAGAGGAGATTATGGACGATTACCTGTTGACCAATAGATACCTGGACAAGAGAGTTGTCCCGCTCGATATTTTCAATGCACCGCCCGAAATACAGGAGGCCGTAACCATCTTAATGAGTGCCGAAGAGCGCTTTATCAACAGCGCACTGGACGCCATAAAGAAACGTTACGGAACCATCGACAACTACCTGAACGAAGAATTAGGCGTGAGCCCCTCCGTAAAAAGGGAACTACAACAAATATTGTTGACAGACAATACATAGCCCCAACCGGAGAAAAGCTCTACCTTGGCCGTTCTTTGATAGGAATATAATTTTTACCTTTGCGGGCAACAACAAGCAAACAACAGACGTTATGAGAGTAGTAATACAACGTGTAACAGAAGCTTCTGTTTCCATTGACGGGAAGGTGAAATCTTCTATCGGAAACGGACTGCTTGTCCTTGTCGGGATAGAAGATGCCGATACCCGGGACGACGCCGCCTGGCTGGCGAAGAAAATCGCGCAGTTACGGATTTTCGACGACGAGAACGGAGTGATGAACCGTTCTGTCCAGGAAATAAACGGAGAGATTCTGGTAGTCAGCCAGTTCACCCTGTTTGCCACTACCCGGAAAGGAAACCGTCCCTCTTACATCCGTGCCTCGAAAGGAGAATACGCTATACCGCTATACGAAACCTTCTGCCGGATGGTATCCGAAGAGATTGCCCGACCGGTGCAGACCGGCGTTTTCGGAGCCAATATGCAGGTAACGTTGCAAAACGACGGCCCCGTAACCATTTGGATAGATACCAAAAACAAAGAATAACATGACCATAGAAGAGGCTCAAAAAACGGTCGACAACTGGATAAAGACCTACGGTGTACGTTATTTCAACGAATTGACCAACATGGCCATCCTGACCGAGGAGGTAGGTGAGGTAGCCCGCATCATCGCCCGGAAATACGGGGAACAATCGTTTAAAAAAGGGGAAAACGGCGAGAAACTGGCAGATGAAATGGCCGATGTGCTTTGGGTACTGATTTGCCTCGCCAACCAAACGGGCATCGACCTGACCGATGCGTTTCAAAAAAACATCCTCAAAAAAACACAACGAGACGAAAAACGGCATATCAACAACGAAAAACTATATTGAACATGAATCCATACAACGAGGTACTGAGTAAATACAACACGAACCTGAACGATGAAAAAGTTGCTGCGGCAACCGAAAAAATCATCCGCGAAAATTTCGATCGCAACAACTGCCAGGAGGTTTACAAAACCATCCTGGGGTGTATCGACCTGACCAGTCTGCGGACAGAAGACAACGACAAAAGCATCGCCGCCCTGACCAAACGGGTAAACGATTTTGAAAGCGAATACCTCGAACTTCCCAATATGGCCGCCATTTGCGTATTTCCCAACCGGGTAGAGAGTGTCCGGATGAACCTGGAAGTGTCGGACATAAAAATAGCGGCGGTAGCGGGGGGATTTCCCTCGGCGCAAACCCTCACCGAAGTAAAGGTGGCCGAAGTGGCCCTGGCCGTTTTCGACGGAGCGGACGAGATAGATACCGTCTTGCCCGTAGGAGACTTCCTGGCAGAAGATTATGACGGAATGTGCCAGGAGCTGATCGAGATTAAAGGTTCTTGCCGCGAAGCTAAATTAAAGGTCATATTGGAAACGGGCGCGTTGAAATCTGCCTCAAACATCAAGAAAGCGGCCCTGCTGGCCATATACTCAGGGACCGATTTCATCAAGACCTCTACGGGGAAGAATTATCCGGGAGCTACCCTCGAAGCGGCCTCTGTCATGTGCCAGGCCATCAAGGATTATTTTGACAAAACGGGTACACGCATCGGATTTAAAGCGGCCGGAGGCATTGCCACGACGGCTGATGCGGTAAAATATTATACCGTGGTGGAATCGGTTCTGGGAAAAGAGTGGCTGAACAAAGAGCTGTTCCGGATTGGCGCCAGCAGCCTGGCCAACCGGTTAATATCGGATATTGCAGGGAAAGAGATTGCCTTTTTTTAAGGGAGTTTCTCGCGTTGGACGAAAAAGATACTCTTTCATAACGAGAACCTCCTCCCAAACGAACTTTCTATAAACAAGGCGGGGCCGGCAATAATCGGCCCCGCCTTGTTTATAGGAGCTGAAAAATATAAACTACTCAAATGCTTCTGCGGCCTTGGCAGCGATAGCGGACATCTCATCAGGAGAAAGCTGCACCCGCGGCTTGGAAAAAATCATGTCGCTCTCCGCCTGAATAGGAATCAAGTGGATATGGGCGTGGGGAACCTCCAATCCGATAACGGCCACGCCGATACGTTTGCAATCGACGGTTTTCTGCAAAGCAGCCGCCACGCGCTTGGCAAACAACATCATATCGGCCAGGTCGGTTTCGGGCAAATCGAAAATATAATCAACCTCCTGTTTGGGAACTACTAACGTATGGCCCTTGGACAAAGGACTGATGTCCAGAAACGCAAAGAAGCGGTCGTCTTCTGCCACCTTGTAGCAGGGAATCTCACCGTCAATAATTTTACTGAATATCGTTTTCATCGTATGTTGTGTTTATTATGGTTAGTATGGTGGGAAGGAGAAGGTTGGCCACATCGAGAACAAAAAAACCACAACCCCGGTAACAGCGGTTGTGGTCTCTTTCTATATGGAAATCTCGATAAGTTCAAATTTCATGGTACCGGAGGGAACCTTGATTTCTACAATATCTCCTACTTTTTTCCCCAGCAAACCTTTGGCAATGGGAGTATTTACCGAAATCTTCCCCTCTTTCAGGTTGGCTTCCGATTCTGACACGATGGTATATTGCATCACCGCCTTGTTGGCGATATTCCGAATTTTCACCTTGTTCAGAATCTGCACGGTTTCGGTATTCAATTTTGTCTCATCTATCAGGCGAGCCTTGGCAATGATCTCTTTCAACTGGGAAATCTTCATTTCCAACAAACCTTGCGCCTCTTTGGCTGCGTCGTATTCGGCATTTTCCGACAAATCTCCTTTGTCGCGGGCTTCGGCAATTTGCCTTGAAATTTCAGGACGCTTTACGCTTTCGAGATAGTTGATCTCTTCCATCATCTTGCGATAGCCCTCTTCTGTCATGTAACTGATAGCCATGATTACTTCTCCTCAATATGTTTTATGTAAATAATTTTATTCGATTTGATAACAAAAAAAGAATCCCGGCTGGAAGCCGGAACTCTCATCTCTTCATCAACGCTACAAAGGTAAGCAATTATTTTTAACTTGTCAAATAAAAACGGGAATCTTTCAACTTTCTAAATATAAATAACTTATTTATATTATTCCATACTGCTTCTGGCGGTCAGAACTTGTTCTACTCGCTGGACAATCGCCTCGGGTGGCAACTGATTCATACAGGCATAATCGCCTCTAAAACAGGGTTTGTTCCCAAAAACGGAACAGGGACGGCACGATAGCTCCACACCCAAAGCATCGGAGGGGGACTGGTTCCATCCCAGAAATCCGGCATAGGGATGTGTCGCTCCCCAAACGGAGACAACACGTACCCCTACCAACGAAGCCAGGTGCATATTGGCCGAGTCCATCGTTATCATCACATCCAAATGACTGATCAACGCCAACTCTTTTTCAAACCCGTGTTTTCCGCCCATCGAAATAATATTCGGATAACGGCTCTTCCAGCAATTGAATACTTGAACTTCATCGTCTCCTCCTCCGAAAAGAAAGATCCGACAGTTTTTCTTTTCGGCGAGGCGGGCAACAACCCGTTCCATCTGACTGACAGGATATATCTTGCCCTTATGTTTGGCAAAGGGAGCTACTCCTATCCAGATTTCGTTCTCTGCCTTATCGGAAACAATCTCTGAAAACAATGTTGTCGCTCCTTTTTCATCTCCATACAACGAGGTAAAACGAGGGACAAACGTCAATCCCAACCGAGTAAACACCTCCTCATAACGGACAATGGAACTCTTCAACGGACGGAACCGCTTGTGCATGCGGGAAGTCAGCCGACGCTTTTCTGCCCGACCCTTGTCGATAACCACACATTTGGTTCCGCTTACGGAAAACCAGAACCGAAGCCATTTGGAGCGCAATACGTCGTGCAGATCGACCACCGCATCAATATGAAGCCTACGCAACTCCCGAAACAGGCGCCACAATCCCGATATTCCGGCGTGCCGACCCTTGACGTCGGCCACCACCACCGAAACGTTTTCCGGCGCCTGGATAAAAAGCTTGGAGGCAACGGCCTGCGTCAATACGGTAAACGTTATATGGGGATAGGTACGGGCTACCGAATAGATGACCGGAATGGTCATGGCTACATCGCCCAACGCGGAGAGGCGAATAACCAGGATGTGTTTCATGGGTTTCATGGCACTACGCTTTTTGGGCGTACAAAACCGGATTCAGATTCGGATCGTTATACATTTTCATCTGCTTATAGACCTTCATGTATTTACGGCCACCCTCAATATCGTCGAGCAGTTGGTCTATGGCCGTAGAGAGATCTTTGCGCTGTTCCAGCAACACGTTCAGTTTCTGGGAACACTGGGCCAAATGGTCGGCCGAAGCGTCGGTTCGCAACGTCTCCTGCCTCATGTGGTAGATTTTCAGGGCCAGAATCGAAAGACGGTCTATGGCCCATGCCGGACTTTCGGTATTGATCGTGGCCGAAGCCAGCGGTTTTACTCCCTGGTATTTTTCAAAGAAATAACTGTCTATAAGTTCTACCAAATCGGTCCGGTCCTGATTCGATTTGTCAATACGGCGTTTCAAATTCAGGGCTTCAACCGGATCGATACCGGGATTGCGGATAATATCTTCCAGATGCCACTGTACGGCATCTATCCAGTTTTTCAAGAACAGATAATACTCTATGCTCTTTTCCGGATATTCATTGGGCATGGGGGCATCCACCTGATCCGTAACATGATAGGCCTGGGTGG
>DVNA01000110.1 GCA_018714665.1 Candidatus Gallibacteroides avistercoris
GAATACCTCCGAAAGAATAGACACCCCAACCTCTTCCTGCACGAAAACGGACTGCTGTACAGCAACGGGAAGGAGCAAGCGATTTCATGGATGAATTCGTCCGTAAACGGCCGTCCGGTAGTACCACGCAGCGGTTACTTAGTAGAATTCAACGCCCTATGGTACAATGCCCTTTGTTTCTCCGCAGAGGTTCTAAAAGCCACCGGAGAACCCGAAAAGGCTGAGGTACTGACCGTTCTGTCGCAAAAAACAGCCTCCTCTTTCGTGGAAATGTTCTTAAACGGGTATGGATACCTGTTTGATTATGTCGATGGGAACTATGCCGATTGGAGCGTACGTCCCAATATGCTATTCGCTTTATCGCTCGATTACTCTCCGCTGGACAAGAAACAGCGAAAAACCGTATTGGAGGTCATCACTCGGGAATTACTAACCCCCAAGGGAATTCGTTCCCTAAGTCCCAAAAGCCTCGGATACAATCCCAATTACGTCGGAACCCAAACCGAGCGCAATTATGCTTACCACCAAGGAACGGCGTGGCCATGGCTCATGGGAGCGTATGCCGATGCCTACCTGAAAATATTCGGACTTAGCGGCGTTTCGTTCCTGGAACGGATGCTGATCGGCTATGAAGACGAAATGTCCAACCACTGCATCGGTTCCATCTCTGAACTGTTCGACGGCAATCCCCCCTTCACCGGACGCGGAGCCATCAGTTTCGCCATGAACGTGTCTGAAATACTGAGAGTCTTGAATTTATTGAAAAAGTACAACCTTTAAATAGGAACATCTATGAAAGCACTAATGTTCGGATGGGAGTTTCCTCCCCATATTTTAGGCGGATTAGGAACCGCCAGTTACGGGCTGACCCGTGGCATGGCCGAATGTGGCGATATGGACATTACGTTTGTCATACCCAAACCCCGAGGCGATGAAGACAAAAGTTTCGCGCACATCGTAGGGGCCGGAAACACCCCGGTAGTCTGGAAAGACGTTTCGTGGGAATACCTCGAAAGCCGTATCGGGAACGTAATGAATCCTCAGGAATATTACGATTTGCGCAGTCATATATATGCCGATTTCCGCTACCTATATACCAACGATCTGGGATGTATCGAATTTTCGGGACGTTATCCCGAAAACTTACTGGAAGAGATCAACAACTACTCCATTGTTGCCGGAGTCATCGCCCGTACATACAAATTCGACATCATCCATTCGCACGACTGGCTGACCTATCCTGCCGGTATCCACGCCAAACAGGTAACCGGCAAACCGCTGATCATACATGTCCATGCCACCGACTTCGACCGTAGCCGTGGAAACGTAAATCCCACGGTTTACAACATAGAGAAAGACGGTATGGACAATGCCGATCACATCATCACCGTCAGCAATCTGACACGGCGAACCGTCATCGAAAAATACCACATAGACCCGGCCAAGGTAACCACCGTACACAACGCCGTTGAACCGTTGAGCAAAGAGATACAATCTATCGTAATGCCTCGCAACACGCGCGACAAGGTGGTAACCTTTTTAGGTCGTATCACCATGCAAAAAGGGCCGGAATACTTTGTCGAAGCCGCAGCCAAGGTTTTGCAAAAGAAAAACAACGTCCGGTTTGTCATGGCCGGCAGTGGCGACATGATGGACAAGATGGTCAGTTTAGCCGCCCGGCGCAATATTTCAGACCGTTTTCACTTTACCGGATTCCTGAAAGGACGCCAAGTTTACGAAATGCTCAAAGCCAGCGACGTCTATGTCATGCCCTCGGTGTCAGAGCCGTTCGGCATCTCCCCGCTGGAAGCGATGCAGGTAGGCGTACCCTCCATTATATCCAAACAATCGGGATGTGCCGAAATCCTGACAAACGCCATCCAGGTTGATTATTGGGACATCGACGCCATGGCCGACGCCATCTACTCCATCATTACCTATCCGGCCATGTACCGGTATCTGAAAGAAGAAGGGAAGAAAGAGGTAGATGAAATCAAATGGAAATATGCCGGACAAAAGGTCATCGACATCTACCGCCGGTTTGTACAATAAAATTATTAACCTGAAAAATAAGCCATCATACAATATGAAAACAATTTGTTTTTACTTCCAGATTCATCAACCGTTTCGGTTAAAAAGATATCGTTTTTTCGATATCGGTAGCGATCATTACTACTACGATGATTTCAACAACGAAGAGATCATACACCGTATCGCACAACGTTCGTATATCCCCGCCAACCAAACCCTGTTGGAGATGATACGCAACTCCAATGGAAAATTCAAGGTAGCATTTTCCATTTCCGGCGTGGCGTTGGACCAACTCGAAATCTACGTACCCGAATTTATAGACAGCATGAAAGAGCTGGCCAAAACCGGATGCGTAGAGTTTCTATCCGAGACATACGCCCACTCGCTCTCTTCGCTGATTGACCCGATAGAATTCCAGAACCAGGTAAAGGAGCACGCCGACAGAATCGAAATGCTGTTCGGACAGCGGCCCAAAGTATTCCGCAATACCGAGTTGATCTACTCCGAC
>DVNA01000111.1 GCA_018714665.1 Candidatus Gallibacteroides avistercoris
TATACCAGATACGGAGTAACGGTTACAATCGCTTTTTTGTTGAAATACTTGGCAGGGAATTTTCCTGTAATAGTAGCAGCAACTTCGCCACCCACCACTTCAAGCGGATTGGGGTTTACAGTAAAATAGTCTGCTGACAAGGGGCCCATTTTTTTACAGCCGGTAAAAACAACCAGCAGGGCCATCAGTAACGGTAAATAAAGTTTTTTACTCATAACTAAGTTGTTTATTTTGGTTATACTTCTTTGTTTTTTATATTTCATAACTTTGGCGGCAAAAGTAATACTATATTTTTAATTTAGTATCTAATTAGCAAAAAAATAAATCTATTTTTCTTTCTCTATTAGAAAATATTTACACATTCAAAGCTACAAAGATAATTAATTCTCTAACAAATAAAATCTTAATACGTTTTTTTTGTTAAAAAAAGTGGCAATCGAAGAAGAAATTACCTCCTTTTATTTTTATTTTTTCACACCTGAATCGGTCTTATTCACAAACCACAAATCTCTTATTCAAATTTTCATTTGTCCATTCAACCCACATTCAGGCTATCAAAATATATATCTCAAACAAGAGGCTTATTTGCGTGCATTACGCGGATGGTGGGTCAGAATCTCACTTCTCAGGTAATCTTTGTCCAGATGTACATATATCTCCGTAGTTTTGATGCTTTCATGCCCCAACATCTCTTGAATGGCCCGCAAGTTCGCACCTCCTTCCAACAGGTGTGTGGCAAAGGAGTGCCGGAATGTATGGGGGCTTACCCGCTTATGGATGCCGCAAACCTGACATTGGCGTTTGATAATGGTAAAAATCATCTCCCGCGTCAGTTTCGCCCCTCTCCGGTTTAAAAAAAGAATATCTTCGTTCCCCTTTTTAATATCCAACCGATTTCTGTCATACAGGTATAAAGAGATCGCTTTCCGGGCCGGGACAGACAAAGGGACCAACCGCTGTTTGTTCCCTTTACCCTCCACCAGAATAAATTCCTCGTCCATATATACCTGCGAAATTTTGAGATTGACCAGTTCGGACACCCGTAATCCGCATCCATACAGCACCTCAAAAATAGCCCGGTTACGCTGGTCTTCGGCCTTGCCTTCATTAAACGAGCCGATCAGGGTCTCGACCTCCTGTACCGTCAGGACCTGGGGCAAATGCATCCCGGTCTTAGGTGTTTCCAACAATTCCGAAGGATCAGCTGTTATGATACGCTCCATCTGCAAATATTGGAAAAACGATTTGATGCCGGATACCACCCTGGCTTGCGAACGGGCAGAAATGCCCAGCACGTGCAACTGCTCCATAAACAAAAGCAGGTCTTCATACCGTACCGACGTGATCAGAATCTTTCTCTCTTCCAGATAATCGTACAGTTTTTTCACATCATTGCGGTATGCTTCGATGGTATTTTCAGAAAGACCTTTTTCCAACGCCAAGAAAGAAAGGAAATTTTTTATCAACCCTTTTTCTACAAGTATCATAAAAAAGCTATTACCGTACCGTAAATTTTACTACTTTTGCAGCGGATTTACATACGACCCGCAGCCTTGTACAAAGATAGGGAATCCAGGAAAAAACAAGTTATAAAGATTTTAAAATTACCCCTATTTTCCCTCGTGTCATAAACAGAACAATACCAAAACGGGTTACATAATAAAGATCCGATGGCTTGACCATTCAAACCTTGGAGAAGGTAACCTCAACCAAATAGAATAATAGAGTAGATTTATGAAGATTCTGATTATTAACGGTCCAAACCTGAACCTGCTGGGCAAACGGGAACGATCGGTTTACGGGGACAGCTCCTTTGAAACGTATCTATCCAAGCTCCGCGCACAATATCCCCGACATCAAATCGACTACTTCCAATCAAACATCGAAGGGGAGTTGATCAATGCCATCCACGAAAACGGATTCGGTCAGGTAAACGGTATTATTCTGAATGCCGGTGCCTATACGCACACTTCCATTGCTCTCTCCGATGCCATTCGGTCCGTTACCGTACCGGTCGTAGAGGTTCACATTTCCAACATCCATGCCCGTGAATCCTACCGCCACGTATCGATGATCGCCGCCGCCTGCAAAGGTTCTATTATCGGGTTCGGGCTCGACTCGTATCGACTGGCCCTTGAAGCCCTATCTTTCTAAATAACATTTAAATACCTCTATTTTTATGCCTAAATATACCAAAATTGTTGCCACCGTTTCAGACAAACGCTGCGATGTACCCTTCATCCAGGCGTTATACGAAAACGGGATGAATGTAGTCCGCATGAACTCTGCCCACCTGGATGCAGAAGGATTCGATAAAATCATCACCAATGTACGTGCCGTATCCAACAAGATAGCCATCCTGATGGATACCAAAGGTCCCGAAATGCGCACCACGGCTATCGCCAATGATGGAAAAATTTCCTTCTCGACAGGCGATACAATCAAGGTAGTAGGAAATCCTGCACAACCGACCACCTCGGCCTGCATTGCCATCTCATACCCCCAATTCGTCCACGACCTGTCGGTAGGAAGCCTGTTGCTGATTGACGACGGAGAGCTGGAATTCAGGGTCATTGAAAAACAGGAGGATTACCTCGTTTGCGAATCGCTGAACGAAGGAGAGCTGGGTTCGCGCAAAAGTGTCAATGTACCCGGCGTCCGCATCAACCTGCCAGCCTTGACCGAGCGGGACAAGAAAAACATTCTGTATGCCATCGAGCACAAAATAGATTTTATCGCACACTCGTTCGTGCGCAACAAACAAGACATCCTGGATATCCAGGAGATACTCGATCGTCACAACAGCCCCATTCAGATCATCGCCAAAATAGAGAACCAGGAAGGGGTGGACAATATCGACGAGATTTTAGATGTAGCCTACGGCGTAATGGTAGCCCGCGGCGACTTGGGCATCGAAATCCCCCAGGAAAAGATTCCGGGCATACAGCGTATACTGATTAAGAAATGTGTCTTGAAAAAGAAACCAGTTATCGTGGCCACGCAGATGTTGCACTCGATGATCAAAAATCCCCGCCCCACCCGGGCCGAAGTAACCGACATCGCCAATGCCATCTACTACCGTACCGACGCCCTGATGCTGAGTGGAGAAACCGCTTACGGAAAATATCCGGTAGAGGCCATCGCCACCATGTCCAAAATAGCCGAGGAGGCCGAAAAGACAAAACTATCGGACAACGACATACGCGTGGTCATATCCAGCAACGACCTCGATGTTACCTCTTTCCTGGCTAAACAGGCCGTAAAAGCGTCTGTCAAGCTGAATGTGGGCGCCATTATCACCGACAGTTATTCCGGCCGTACCGCCCGCTACCTGGCCGCCTACCGGGGCAAGCACCCCGTTTTTGCCATCTGTTACAACGAAAACGTGATGCGCCAGCTGGCTCTGTCGTACGGAATCTTTCCGATATTTTTGGCAGAAACGCCCACCACACGAGAATACCTGTACAAAGGACTCAACAAACTCCTGCAAAAAAAGCTGCTCACCACTGACGAACTTATCGCCTACGTAGGAGGAGCCTTCGGCGAAAAGGGAGGAACAACTTTCCTCGAAATCAACCAAGTAGGGAAAATATTGAGTTCATACGACAAATACCTCATCCCTAACCTCGAAGAGTCCGAAAAAAAATAGGGAATACCCGTTATGGAACAGGAACTGGAACAGTACATCCTCCATCACATCGACAACGAAGGACAACTGCTTTCGCAGCTCAACCGCGATACCCATGTCAATCTGCTTCGCCCCCGAATGTTGTCCGGACATCTGCAAGGGCGGATTCTTAAAATGATTTGCCGGATGATTTCGCCCGTCCGGATTCTGGAACTGGGTACCTTTACCGGGTATTCCGCCCTGTGCATGGCCGAAGCGTTGCCGGACAACGGAGAGTTGCATACCATCGAAATAGACGACGAACTGGAAACGTTCATCCTGAAATATTTCGACCGCTCGCCATACCGCGACCGCATCCACCTGCACATCGGAGATGCCCGCGAGGTAGTTCCCCAGCTCGACGGGCCCTTCGACATGGTCTTCATTGACGCCAACAAGCGGCTCTACTGTGACTATTACGACCTTGTTTTCGACAAGGTACGGCCGGGCGGATTCATCCTGGCCGACAATACCCTCTGGGACGGAAAAATTCTGCAACCGCCTCTTCCCAGCGATGCACAGACCATCGGGATCATGCGTTTCAACGAAAAGATAGCCGCCGATACCCGTGTAGAGAAAGTCATCCTCCCCCTTCGGGACGGACTGACCCTCATTTACAAAAAATAAAATCTGCAACTATCCCGCCCAAAATAGGCCGTTTAAGAAAAAAAACGTATTTTTGGACAACAATATCCGCTTCTGTTCCGTTAAACGGAGCAGAAGCCTATTTATAACGCCATAAAACCGACAAACATGGAAACTACCCGCCAAAATAAGATCGCACGGTTGTTGCAAAAAGAGTTAAGCGACATCTTCCTGGGTGAAACCCGCAAGACCCACGGTATACTCATTTCGGTAAGCGCCGTACGCATCAGTCCCGATTTGAGCATCGCCAAGGTCTATTTAAGCATCTTCCCTTCCGAAAAAGCACAAGAGATCCTGAGCTCCATCCAGAACAACGCCAAACAGGTCCGTTACGACCTGGCGCAACGGGTACGGATGCAGCTGCGCAAAATTCCCGAATTGTCATTCTTCATTGACGATTCACTCGATTACATCGAAAAAATAGACGCGTTGCTCCACCCATAAACCACCAACCTTTTCGGAGCCGGATGAACCTACCTCTCAAAATAGCCAAACGCTACCTGGTATCTAAAAAATCGCACAGCGTCATCAATATCATCTCGCTGGTATCTGTATGCGGCATAGCCATCGCCTCGATGGCATTGGTGTGCGTTTTGTCGGTATTCAACGGATTTCAGGACTTGATAGCATCGTTGTTCTCGACCATCGATCCGCAAATCAAGGTAATACCCATCCAGGGAAAAACGTTCGACGCTTCTGACCCGGCCATCCAAGAAATGGCACAATGGCCTGAAATAGCCCAAATATCGCCCGTTATAGAAGAAAACGTGTTGCTGATTTACGGCGACCGACAGGTCCCCGCCCTGCTCAAAGGGGTAACCAACCAGTACGAAAAACAAACCCGCATCGACGACATCATCATAGACGGACATTTCCTCCTGCACGACACCGTTACCGATTACGCCACCATAGGGGTCGGACTGGCCAACTCGTTGGCTACCGGTGCCGGATTCAGGCGACCACTCATGGCATACGTACCCAAACGGAAAGCCCGTATCAACATGGCCAATCCCTCCTCCTCGCTATCCTCGGGAAGACTCTTTATGACAGCTGTATTCCGGGTAAATCAGGCCGAATACGATGACCAGCTGGCCATTGTACCCATCGACTTCGCCCGCCGGTTATTCGATTATACCACCGAGGCGTCGGCCCTTGAAATCACCTTGCAGAAAAATGCCAACGAAGCCAATATCATGGAACGCATCCAAGGACAATTGGGCGACAACTTCGAGGTAAAAAACAGAATAGAGCAAAAAGAGGCCTCGTTCAAGATGGTACAGATAGAGAAATGGATGTCGTACCTCATTTTGGGATTTATCCTGATGATTGCCTCGTTCAACGCCATCGGTTCGCTCTCGATGCTGATTATCGACAAAAAGGCAGATATCGACACACTAAAAAGTTTAGGAGCAGACAACCGGCTCATCTCCCGCATCTTCTTGACCGAGGGGTGGCTTATCTCCGCCGTAGGGGCCGTAACGGGTATTATCATAGGGATTTTGCTGTGCTGGGGACAACAGACCTTCGGCTGGATCAAACTGGGAGAGATGTCCGAAGCCTTCATCATCGAGGCCTATCCCGTCTCCGTCCAGCTGCTCGACATTGCAGCGGTACTGGCCCTGGTGCTTCTCCTGGGATTCTTTACGGCATGGTATCCGGTAAGATACCTGAAAAACATCTGGATGAAATAGACATTCCTGTCCCGACTCCTCCCTCAATTACCGATGCACAAATTTTAGAAACAAAAAAACAGCCCGTTCCAAGAACAGGCTGTTTTTTTAGATTGTTTCCGAAATATTTATTACTCTTCGGTCTCTTTGCTTTCTTTATTCTCCTTGTTTTCCTTGCGGTTGTCTCTGCGACCTTTGCGGTCGTGCTTTTCTCCGCCCTTGTTTTCGCGTTCGGCACGCGGAGGACGCGGCGTAAGCGCCTTCATCGACAAGCGGAATTTTCCGGTCTTCTTATCTATTTCAATCAGTTTGACCGTTACCTCATCACCTTCCTTGATTCCGGAATTTTCCATGTTATCGATACGATCCCAACTGATTTCCGAAATATGCAACAGGCCGTCTTTTCCGGGCAAGAATTCAACAAAAGCACCGAATGCCATGATGTTCTTGACAATCCCCTTATAGACCTCTCCCTCTTCTGGAACAGCAATAATCGCCTTGATCTTGGCCATGGCACATTCAATGGCATCGCGACCCGGTGCACACACCTCTACGCGTCCGCCGTTGTCCACTTCGTCAATGGTAACAATGGCACCGCTTTCTTCCTGAATCCCCTGGATCACTTTTCCGCCCGGGCCGATGATGGCACCGATCATATCTTTGGGAACCATGATCACCTCGATGCGCGGAGCGTGCGGTTTCAGTTCGGGACGCGGAGCCGGGAGGGTTTCCAGAATCTTTCCGAGAATATGCAGACGTCCTTCGCGGGCCTGAGCCAACGCTTTTTCCAGAATTTCATAAGAAAGACCGTCTACTTTAATATCCATTTGGGTAGCAGTAATACCGTCTTTGGTACCGGTAACCTTGAAGTCCATATCTCCCAAATGGTCTTCATCGCCGAGGATGTCTGAAAGAACGGCAAATTTTTCGTTCCCTTTATCGGTAATAAGCCCCATGGCGATACCGGAAACCGGTTTCTTAATCTGGATACCGGCATCCATCAACGCCAACGTACCGGCACAAACGGTTGCCATGGAGGAGGATCCGTTCGATTCCAGAATATCCGAAACGATGCGGATAACATAAGGATTATCGTCGGGCAACATCCGTTTCAAGGCGCGGTGTGCCAGGTTTCCATGCCCGATTTCCCGACGGCCTACGCCTCTTACCGGACGGGCCTCTCCCGTGGAGAAGGGCGGGAAGTTATAATGCAGCATGAATCGTTCTCTTCCTTGATTCAGGGCATCGTCTATAATCTTTTCATCCAATTTGGTCCCGAGCGTAACGGTTGACAACGATTGTGTCTCACCACGCGTAAAGATAGAGGAGCCGTGTGCTCCGGGCAGATAACCCACTTCGCTCCAAATGGGACGAATCTGGGTGGTGGTACGTCCGTCCAAACGTTTGCCTTCGTCCAGAATACTGCGACGCATGGCCTCTTTTTCCACTTCGTGATAATAACGGGACACCAAACCCTTCTTCTCTTCTGCCACTTCGGGATCCATGGCTGCCAGATACTCTTCTTCGATGGCGGCAAAGGCTTCGGTACGCGCGTGTTTGTTCGGATTGCACGAGGTGGCTACGGCGTAAGCCTTGTCATAACATTTTTCCCAAATATCTTTGCGCAACTCTTCGTCGTTTTCTTCATGACAATAGGTACGCTTCACGGTAGAGCCCACCTCTTGGGCCAATTCTATCTGGGCCTGGCACTGAATCTTAATGGCTTCATGGGCAAATTTCAAGGCTTCGAGCAGCTCTGCTTCCGAAACTTCGTTCATTTCGCCCTCTACCATCATGATGTTGTCGATGGTAGCACCTACCATCAATTCGATATCGGCCCGTTCTGTCTCTTCAAAAGTAGGGTTGATTTTGAACTCTCCGTCGATGCGGGCAACACGTACTTCGGAGATAGGCCCGTTAAAGGGGATATCCGATACGGCCAAAGCCGCCGATGCAGCCAATCCGGCCAAAGCATCCGGCATATCTTTGCCGTCGGCAGAATAGAGGGTTATGTTTACATATACTTCTGCATGAAAATCGTCGGGGAACAAGGGACGCAAGGCCCGATCGACCAACCGGCACGTCAGGATTTCCGAGTCGGAAGCCCGCCCTTCCCTGCGGGTAAAACCTCCGGGGAAACGGCCAAATGCCGAGAATTTTTCTTTGTACTCTACTTGCAGGGGCATAAAATCCGTACCGGGTACAGCATCTTTTGCCGCTACGACCGTGGCCAACAACATGGTATCGCCCATGCGCACCATGACAGCTCCATCCGCCTGTTTGGCCAGTTTTCCTGTTTCAATCGTAATGGTTCTTCCGTCGGCCATTTCGATTGTCTTCACAATAGGATTAATCATAAAACTTTTTTACTTTTATTCACTTTCTATTCTATCGTTGCAAAGATACACAAAGTTTAGTGGTAACAAGGTGAATATAAAAGAAAAATGAGCATTTTCATGCTCATTTTTAGGTTATCTTATATTTTGTTCATCTTTATCAGTTCGTCCATAATGTCGCGGTTGTTGCTCAACCGGGGTATTTTATGCTGTCCTCCGAGTTTTCCCTTCTCCCGAAGCCAATCCTGAAACAGGTGAGGCCGGGCTGTCTCTATCGAAAGACGATCCAATGCTATGCTCCCGTAACGCTTGGCTTCGTAATCGGAATTGAGCTCCTGCAAGGCAGCATCCAGGGTGTCGGCAAACGCTTCTACCGATGCCGGAGCTTTTGCAAACTCTATCATCCACTGGTGATGGGCCTTTTTCCCGCCTTCCATAAAGACCGGGGCGGCAGAGTAATCCACTATCTCGGCTCCGGTACGGGCACAGGCTACGGCCAGTCCCTTGTCGGCATTATCCACCATCAGCTCTTCGCCGAAAGCGTTGATAAAATGTTTGGTACGTCCCGACACCTGTATCTTGTAGGGACTGACGGAGGTGAATTTTACCGTATCGCCTATCTGGTAACGCCACAACCCGCTATTGGTGGTAATGACAACGGCGTAGTTTTTTCCTACTTCTGTCTCCCAGAGGGGTATTACGCGGGGATTTTCTTTCCCAACCTCTTCCAAGGGAATAAATTCAAAAAAGATTCCCAGGTCGATCATCAGCAACATACCGGCATCGTTCAGGTCATTCTGTACGGCAAAAAAGCCTTCGGAGGCGTTGTAGGTCTCTACATAATGCATCTTGTCCGAGGGGATAAGCTCCTTATACTGTTCCCGGTAAGGAGTAAAGCTGATGCCTCCATGGAAAAATACTTCCAGATTTGGCCACACTTCGGTCAGATTCTGTTTCCCGGTTTTCTCCAAAATACGTTTAATCAGTACGAGAAACCACGAGGGAACACCCGAAAGGTTGGTAATGTTTTCATGGATTGTACTGTCGGCCATCGCTTCGAGCTTCACATCCCAATGCTCCATCAAGGCAATCTCTTTTTTGGGGACGCGTATGTAGTTCACCAACGGATGGACATTTTCTATCAATATGGCGGACAAATCGCCGTAATAACTGTTTTTTGAAAACAAATTAACGCTATGGCTACCTCCCAAAATCAACCCCTTTCCCGAAAAGAAACGGCTCTGGGGATTCATCTGCAAATAGAGGGCCACGCAATCCTGTCCTCCCTGATAGTGGCATTTATGAAGCGCCTCCTTGCTGACGGGGATAAATTTGCTCTTGTCGTTGGTGGTTCCCGACGATTTGGCAAACCACTTGATCTGCGAAGGCCAAATCAGGTTCGACTCTCCCTGTTTCATCCGTTCTACATAGGGTTTGAGCTCTTCGTAGGTAATCAAGGGAAGACGACAGGCAAACTCCTGATAGCTACGGATCGATGCAAAATCGTACTGTTTTCCGTATGCCGTATTTCTGGCACGTTCCAACAAATCGGCCAACACTCCCTGCTGAATGGCTTCTGCCTCAGTATTAAAACGAGCAATCTGTTTTAGCCGAGAATCAAATAGATGAGATAATAGTTTTGTTACACTCATAACAATTATCCATAAATATCCAAAACACAAAAATACACAGTTATTACGAGCTGGGCAACATTTTTTTCTCGAATTCTTCTCCCTGCTATTTATTTACGGACAATCATATTTTTCTCTTTCCAACGACAATACCGACATCGCGTCGGCTCAAATAAGAAGAGCAGATTGGTCAGATGGTTTCAGTACCGAGTTTTATCGGTTCCAAAATCCTTGGTTGCAGACAATCGGCTTCTGCTATATCATTTTCCGATACCGGTTCTTCAATATTTTCCGGGGCCTGTTCTTGCTGTGTTTCTTGCGGGATAATTTGTGCTTCCATGAGTTTTTCTAAAAACCCTTTTTCTTTTCTGATTTTTTCCAAGGCCATTTTAGCGGCATGCTGCTGCGATTCTTTTTTGGAATATCCTATTCCGATACCTCCGGATACTCCGCAGATAAGCGCCTGGGATTGAAAAACGGGATTATTCTGACTATCCACGAACGAATCCACCAAAGCAAACTGTACTTCCAATTTCTGCTTTTGGGCCCACTCTATCAGTTTCGATTTAAAATTAACCTCCTTGTGTACAATCTTTTTCAAATCTACATAAGGGGTAATAACCTTTTCTTCTACAAATTTCTTACAGGTATCGTATCCCTGATCTATGTAAATGGCACCGATAAAGGCTTCGAAGGCATTCCCGTAAATGTAACTGTTGTGTGAACAGGAGTGCGAGGCGGAGACAATCAATTTGTCCAGCCCCAGACTCACGGCCAATTTATTCAAATTTTCCCGTTGGACGATTTTTGAACGGGTATTGGTCAGGAAACCCTCTTTTTTATTTTCAAATTTCCGGAACAACAGGTCAGCTACAATCGAATCGAGTACGGCATCTCCCAGAAATTCAAGTCTTTCATTATTTATCCACTTTCCCTCGTCGGTACGCACTGACGAAGATCGGTGTAAAAAGGCCTGTTCGTACAGGTGAACATCATTGGGACAGAATCCCAATATCTTGTAATAATGCGAATAAGGCTCTTTGTGCTTACGCCCAAAAAGCCTTATCTTATGAAAAAGCGTTTTAAACACGGAAATACGGTTATTTAAAACGTTTAACGATTACACTCGCATTATGACCGCCAAAACCGAAAGTATTGGACAACGCTGCATTTACTTCCCGTTTTTGGGCTTTATTGAACGTAAAGTTCAATTTATAGTCTATTTCCGGATCTTCATCTCCCTCTTCGTGGTTAATGGTGGGAGGGATGATACCTTCTTCGATGGTCTTTACACATATCATCGCTTCCAAAGCGCCTGTTGCTCCGAGCAGGTGACCGGTCATCGATTTGGTAGAACTGATATTCAGTTTATAGGCATTTTCGCCAAAAACCTCTTTAATCGCCTTGACTTCGGAGATATCTCCTACCGGAGTGGATGTTCCGTGTACATTGATATAATCAATCTCTTCGGGTTTCATTCCGGCATCTTCCAACGCGTTTCTCATCACCAATTTCGCGCCCTTTCCTTCCGGATGACTGGCCGTTAAATGATATGCATCGGCCGACGTTCCACCGCCTGCTACCTCTGCATATATTTTAGCTCCACGAGCCAGGGCATGATCCAATTCTTCCAGTATCAAGCATATACCGCCTTCACCCATAACGAATCCGTCGCGGCTGGCGCTGAACGGACGAGAGGCTTTTTGCGGTTCGTCATTCCGGGTGGAGATGGCGTGCATGGCGTTAAAGCCTCCTACTCCGGCTACCGAGATAGCGGCTTCGGCTCCTCCGGTTACCATCACGTCGGCCTTGCCCAAACGAATCTGGTCGAAAGCGGAGATGATGGCATTGGTAGAAGAGGCACAAGCCGATACCGTAGCATAATTTGGACCGCAAAGACCGTACATCATGGAGATGTGTCCGGCTGCAATGTCGGCAATCATTTTCGGGATAAAGAACGGATTGAATTTCGGGCCGGCTTCGGGATGTTGAAAATAATATCCTACCTCCTGTTCAAAGGTACGAATACCACCGATACCCGCCGCAAAGATGACTCCTGCCTTATCTTTATTCAACTTATCCATGTCGAAGTTGGCATCTTCCATGGCTTCTTTGGCAGCAGCAACGGCAAATTGAGCATAAAGGTCAAATTTGCGAAGCTCTTTTCTGTCAAAATATTTGGAAGCATCGAAGTTTTTCACTTCGCACGCGAATTGTGTTTTGAACAAAGATGCATCAAAATGAGTAATAGGTCCAGCACCGCTTACTCCGTTAATCAGGGCATTCCACGTATCTTTTACGTTATTGCCCAAGGGGGTAATCGCTCCCAGACCTGTTACTACTACTCTTTTTAATTTCATACCTGAAAGGGTAATTTCGATTATTTCGTGTTAGCTTCAATATAAGAAATAGCGTCGCCCACTGTTCCTATTTTTTCAGCTTGTTCGTCGGGAATAGTGATAGAGAATTCTTTTTCAAATTCCATGATCAATTCCACGGTGTCAAGAGAATCAGCTCCCAAATCATTGGTGAAGCTTGCTTCGGGGGTAACTTCTGATTCTTCAACTCCCAATTTATCAACGATAATCGCTTTTACTCTTGATGCAATTTCAGACATAACTTTCGATTTTTAGTTAATTAATAGATTTACTTTCTTATTTTTGTAGTGCAAAGGAATATATTTTCTGCAAACAAAAAAAATATTTCCGGCAGAATTTCTCAAAAACTGCACACTTTTACTTGTTTTGTGCATATTTTTGGAGCAAAATTCTCCCAAATGGAACTTTTTTGAGGCAGGAAATCGAAACATCGCAGTCAATATGAAAAGAAAAATTGCCATTTTTGCCTCCGGAACGGGTAGTAATGCCCTGAATTTAATCACCTATTTTTCGGAACATCCTCTGGCCGAGGTTGTCCTACTCGTTTCCAACAATCCCAATGCAGGGGCGTTGCAACACGCCGCACGCCTGAACGTACCCTCTGCGGTTTTCGACAAAGCGGCATTCAACCGTCCCGAGATTATCCTCTCCTGTTTACAGCAACACGGTATCGACCTGATCGTATTGGCGGGATTTCTGCTGCATATCCCCACCTTCCTGGTAGAGGCTTTTCCCCAAAGCATCATCAACCTGCATCCGGCGCTCCTGCCCAAGTTCGGGGGCAAGGGAATGTACGGTATGCATGTGCACCGGGCGGTTAAGGAGGCGGGCGAAACCCTTACCGGCATCACGATACATTATATAAATGAGCATTACGACGAAGGGATGATTATTGCCCAATACAGCTGCCCGGTGGAGGCCGACGACACGCCCGAGACAATTGCCCAGAAGGTACACCGGCTGGAATACCGCTACTACCCCTTGGTCATAGAACAGCTCCTGTCAGCTGCCGAATAACAGCGAACAGAACGTAAAAGAGGAAGAAGAGTATCCCAATAGACGATAGCTCCCTTCCCTATCGTTAGCCTTTCCGCATCATCCCAAGCGAAATCCCAACTTTTCCAGAACCGGCTTTTCGTTATCGGTGTATCCCTGTACAGCATATGCAGCGGCTTCCCTTCGCAACCCGTAATTTCCCCGTAACGTTTCAAAATCGGCGGGCGAGGCTTTCAACCGTCGGCAATCCGTCATCGGGTCGTAGGTAGCCAGCAATGCCCTTCCCACCCGGAAACCGGAGAGACCTGACAAATCGACCACCGGGTTTTCCGGTTCGGGCACGGCAACGGCAGGCGACAGCTCCCAACCGAAAAAGCGGGCTATCTCCCGCAGCATCGTACGCGTGGCATTGGCCTTCCCGTCGGCCGAATATCCGGCAATGTGGGGAGTCGCTACATAGGCGCGTTCCAGCAACCGGGCGTCGATACGGGGTTCTCCCTCCCAGCAATCGATCACGGCATCGCTCACCCGGTTATCCGAAAGAGCTTTTAACAAGGACCGGGTATCCAACACCTCGCCCCGGGCTGTATTGACCACCACCGGCCGTTTTTTCACCCCGGCAAAAAAGGCTTCACCCGCTAAATGAAAGGTAGGCCACGAACCCTCGTGCGTGAGCGGTGTATGGAGCGAGATGATGTCGCACTCCTGCGCTATCTGCTCCAAGGAGACAAAGCCCTCTCTCCCCTCGTTTGCCTCCCGGGGAGGGTCGTTCAACAGTACCCGCATTCCCAAGGCACGGCACATCCGTTCCACTTGCGTACCGACGTGACCCACGCCT
The DNA here is from genome assembly GCA_018714665.1 of Candidatus Gallibacteroides avistercoris. GTDB lineage: Bacteria > Bacteroidota > Bacteroidia > Bacteroidales > CHK158-818 > Gallibacteroides > Gallibacteroides avistercoris. Next base: position 14,162 of record DVNA01000111.1, read on the forward strand.
ACGATGCCGATACACCGGTCAGTTACCTCAAAGCCATCGCGCAGGGCGAGACTCGCCACTACCGACGAGACATACTGGGCTACCGATACCGCGTTACAACCGGGAGCATTCTTCCATACAATGCCACGGGCCTCGCAATACGGGATATCGATGTGGTCGGTACCGATGGTGGCCGTACCGATAAAGCGGACGGAGGAGCCGTCCAGCAACCGTTCGTCGCACCGGGTACGGGTACGGACAATCAACGCATCGGCATCGGACACCGCTTGCCGCGTAATCTGTACCGGCGGCAGGTAACAGACCCGGGCAAAAGGTTCCAACAGACCCCGGATAAAGGGAATCTTGTCATCTATAACAATCTTCACGCTATTTTTCATACCATTATTATATACCTAATCCGAAAGCAAATGTACGGATAATCGGACGAATAAAAGCATATTCCGGCACATATTCAAAAATATTACCCCACAAGGAGGTCTATTTTTCAAAGAAAAAACACTATCTTCGTTAGTCGAAACCACAGATGCTTTCCAGGGATGCTAAAACAACAGTTACAACAGAAACTACAACAGAAACTCTCTCCGCAGCAGATACAGGTCATCCGCCTGCTGGAACTGACCACCGCTGAATTTGAAGAGCGGGTAAAGCAGGAGCTGGTAGAGAATCCCGCTTTGGAGGAGGGTCCTTCCCAACCCGACGAAAAAGACCCGGTAGCAGAAAACGACACGCCCGAGAACGAGAGTGAGGGCAACAACGACAGCGAAGACCTCTCTCTGGGAGACTATTACAGCGAAGACGACATCCCCGAATACAAACTGGAAGAGCAGCGAGCCCGGGCCGAACGGCGCGAAGAGATACCCTTTTCGGGTGGCTCCACGTTCCACGACTACCTGCTCAAACAACTGGGCGAGCGCCAACTCAGCGAAGAGCAATACAAAATAGCCGAATACATCGTAGGCAACATTGACGATGACGGTTATTTGCGCCGCGACCTGAACGACATCTCGAACGACATCGTCTTCCAAACCTCGATAGACGTCCCTGCCGAACAGCTGATCAATTATTTACAGATCATCCAGGAGTTCGATCCACCGGGAGTAGGCGCGCGCAATTTGCAGGAGTGCCTGACCATCCAGCTCAAACACCGGCCTGCCAATACACAGACCATACTGGCCGGCAAGATCATACAAAATTACTTTGAAGATTTTTCCAAGAAACATTACGACAAGATCATCCGGCAGTTGGAGATCACCCCGGAGGAGTTGAAATCGGCCATTCAGGAGATTATGACGCTCAACCCCAAGCCTGGTAACCAATGGGAAGAAGAAGGACACAACAGCAACATTCCCATCATCCCCGACTTTACGGTAGAGACGCAAGACGGCGAACTCTACCTGAGCCTGAACAGTGGCAACATCCCACAACTGAAAGTAAGCCGCAACTACACCGAGATGCTCGAAGACTACAACCACAATACCGCCAACCAGACACGCGAGAAACGGGACGCACTGCTCTTCGTAAAGCAGAAGATTGAATCCGCCCAGTGGTTTATCGACGCCATCCAGCAGCGACAACAGACCCTGCTCAAAACCATGCAGGCCATCGTCGAGCTGCAACGCGAATTTTTCCTCACCGGAGACGAGATGACCTTGAAGCCAATGATTCTCAAAGACCTGGCCCAAAAAGCCGGATTGGACGTCTCCACCGTATCGCGGGTAAGCAACAGCAAATACGTGCAGACCAACTTCGGCATATTCCCCTTGAAATTCTTCTTCGGCGAGTTGGTTCAGAACAGCTCCGGCAAGGAGTTCTCCGTCCGCGAGATAAAGGCCATGTTACAATCGTTCATCGACGGAGAAGACAAGAAAAACCCGCTGGCCGACGACCGCCTGTGCGAACTCATGCAGGAACAGGGGGTCTCCATCGCCCGGCGTACCGTAGCCAAATACCGAGAACAGCTGGGGTATCCAGTTGCCCGGTTGCGCAAAGAGATTTAAAACCAGATTTGACGTTATGAAATTTTTAGCCCGTTTTTTTTCGACCATTCTACATCCGTTGTTCATGCCCTATTACGGCATAACCCTCATTTTTATCTTCTCCTACATGCAAATCTATCCCGCCCAGATCAAGCTGACGGTAGCCCTAAGCATACTGGGTCTTACCGGACTATTGCCGGGCATCGGCATCTTTGCACTGTACAAATTCAAGCAGATTCAATCGGTAGGGTTGAATAACCGCAAGGAGCGATTGATACCTTATCTCATAACGGTTATTTCGTACGGCAGCGGCGCCTTTTTCCTCTACAAGGTAGGAATGCCGTACTGGGTACTGGCCTTTGTAGGGGGAGGTATCCTCGCGTTGCTGATCGACATGGCCGTCAACTTCGGGTGGAAAATCAGCGCTCACATGACCGGCATAGGCGGACTCATCGGGTTGGCACTGGCCCTGAGCACCATCCAGTCCATCTTTCCTCAAACCCTGCTGGTGGGCCTCATCCTGGGCGCCGGCATACTAGGCACCTCGCGCATATACCTCGACCGACACACCTTTTGGCAGGTCATTGCCGGCGTCTTGAACGGAATGGTTTGTGTTTATTGGGCCATTTTGTTGACAATTCGCTATCTTTGAAAAAATTTTCCAAACCCTTAAAACAGATACACTATGAATTTTCCAGACAACATCAAGTACACACGGGAACATGAGTGGATTCGTCTCGCAGGCGAAACCGCTTACGTAGGTATTTCCGATTTCGCACAAGAAGAGTTGGGCGAAATCGTCTATGTCGATATCACCAGCCAGGGCGAGAGCCTCGGACAAGGCGAGACCTTCGGTACCATCGAAGCGGTCAAGACCGTTTCCGACCTGTTCATGCCCGTAGGCGGCACCGTCGAAGAGGTCAACCCGGCGTTGGAAGATCAGCCGGAGCTCGTCAACCAAGACCCCTACGGAGAAGGGTGGTTGATCAAGATCACCGTCAGCGACGCGCAGGAGATAGAGCAACTGCTCTCTGCCGACCAATACAAAGCACTCATAGGCAAATAACGACATGAAGAACCTTACACCGTTAGTCAGCATCATCATGGGCAGCACTTCCGACCTGCCCATCATGGAGAAGGCGGCAGCGTTGCTCAACCAGTTCGAGATACCGTTTGAAATGAACGCCCTCTCGGCCCACCGCACGCCTGCCGAAGTAGAGAAATTCGCCCGCGAGGCCAAAGGCCGTGGGTTACAGGTAATCATCGCCGCCGCCGGTATGGCGGCCCACCTGCCGGGAGTCATTGCCGCGATGACGCCCCTGCCGGTTATCGGCGTCCCCATCAAATCCAGTTTAGAGGGAGTCGATGCCCTCTACGCCATCGTACAGATGCCTCCGGGCATCCCCGTAGCCACGGTAGGCATCAATGCCTCGCTCAACGCAGCCATCCTGGCGATACAGATGTTATCGCTCCGCGACAGCGCCATTGCGCAAAAGTTCGAGGCCTACAAAGCCGGGTTGGCCCAGAAGATTGTAGAGGCCAACAAGGAGTTAGCCAAAATAGAGTATCCCTACAAAACCAACTGACGGTTTTGCGGGGAAGATAACCAGGAGGGCCATCCCGCCCCCGGGAGCTTTTTGCCGGGGAGCGGGATGGCAACTATAAACACACCCGGGATATGAGTTACTTTAATTACTGCCGGCGGAAAAGCTCGGAAGTAGCCATCGGGCACACGCCGTTGGGAGGGGACAATCCCCTCCGCATCCAGTCCATGACCAATACCTCGACGCTCGACACCGCATCGAGCGTCGAGCAGTGCATCCGCATCATCGATGCCGGAGCCGATTACGTCCGGCTCACGGCACAGGGCGAACGGGAGGCACGCAACCTGGGCGAGATACGCCGGGAACTCGACCGACGCGGCTACCGTACCCCGCTGATAGCCGACATCCACTTCAACCCCAAAGCCGCCTACGAGGCCGCCCGGCAGGTAGAGAAGGTGCGCATCAACCCGGGGAACTTCGTCGATAGCGCCCGTACCTTCAAGAAAATAGAGTTTACCGACCAGGAGTACGCGCAGGAGATCGAGAAGATACGAAAACGGTTCGTCCCCTTTCTGGACATCTGCCGCCAACACGGCACGGCCATCCGCATCGGGGTAAACCACGGTTCCCTCTCCGACCGCATCATGAGCCGGTACGGCGACACCCCCGAGGGGATGGTCGAGTCGTGTTTGGAGTTTTTACGCATCTGCCAATCCGAAGATTTCCGTAACGTGGTCATCTCCATCAAGGCCTCCAACACTGGGGTGATGGTGCGCACGGTACGGTTGCTGGTGCGCGAGATGGAACGCGAGCAGATGCACTATCCGTTACACCTGGGAGTAACCGAGGCGGGCGACGGCGAAGAGGGGCGCATCAAGTCGGCCGTCGGCATCGGGGCGTTGCTGGCCGACGGCATCGGCGACACCATCCGCGTATCGTTGAGCGAGAGCCCCGAAGCAGAGATACCCGTCGCCCGCCAGCTGGCCTCCTACATCGCCCGGCGTTCCGGGCACGCCCCCATCGACGGACAACTGGCCCCCGGATACGACTATTGCAACCCCCTGCGCCGCATCTCCCGGAAAGTAGGTATCATCGGCGGAGGACAGGCGCCCGTGGTCGTAGCCCCGGCAGGAACCTCCGGAGGCGAGTCGCAACCCGACTTCCAGCTCCTCCCCACCGGCCAGCTCACCGATGGTACGACTACCTACCCGCTATGGAGGTTGGAAGAACCCGACCCGATCACCCCACCGGACGCCCCGCATTTCCTCCTGCTCGACTGCAACGAGCTTACCAGCCAGACGGCCGCCCGCATCAGGGCCCTCCCCGACACGGTACTCGTTGTCCGCACCTCGCATCCCAACTGTGTAGGCGAATGGCGTATGTTTTTTCATCGAGCCATGCTCTTCGGTATTGAAAATCCGGTCATCCTCACCAAAGAGTACGACGAATCCGAGGAGGAATCGTTACAGCTGAAAGCGGCAGCCGACTTCGGGGCGCTCTTCCTGGACGGTTTCGGCGACGGAATCTGGATACAGAACCGGCAACCGACACGGATAGATACCGCCAAAACGGCCTTTGCCATCTTGCAGGCCGTCCGGCTGCGGATAACCCGAACCGAGTACATCTCCTGTCCCGGTTGCGGGCGTACCCTTTTCAACCTGCAAGAGACCATCGCCCGCATCAAAGCGGCCACCCAGGGACAGACGGGGTTGAAGATAGGCATCATGGGCTGTATCGTCAACGGCCCGGGCGAAATGGCCGATGCCGACTACGGCTACGTGGGGGCCGGGCGCGGAAAGGTCAGCCTCTACAAGGGAAAAACGTGCGTAGAGCAGCACATAGACGAGTCGCTGGCCGTAGAGAAACTGATTGAACTGATCCGAACAAACGGAGACTGGAAAGCGTAATTACAGCAACTACATAAAAACAGATACAGAGATGACACTCGACATAGCAGAAAAAAGAATAGACAAATTCATCATGGTGGGCGACAAGCTGTTAATCAAGCCCAAGAACCCCCAGAGCCAGACAAAGAGCGGGTTATACCTGCCGCCCTCGGTACAGGAAGGCGAAAAGATACAGAGCGGCTACGTTGTAAAAGCCGGTCCGGGATTTCCCATTCCCGCCGTCACCGAAGAGGAGGAGGTGTGGAAAAAGAGAGAACACGAACAGGTACATTACCTTCCGTTGCAAGCCAAGGAGGGCGACCTGGCCATATTCCTGCAAAACGCGGCCTACGAAATATCGTTCGACGACGAAAAATACCTGATCGTCCCCCACTCGGCCGTCATCATGCTCATACGCGACGAGGAGCTGTTCGAGTAAGGAACCGCCCCTTCTGCGTTTTTAAGTCCGGCACCCTTCATGCCCGGCAGCCCGTTTGCCGGGGCGGAGAGGGTTGTTTTTGCCTCCCCCGGTCTCAGGAAAGATGGCCGCCTGCACCGTCCGGAAATTTTTTTAACGCGCTTCCGAGCGCTGTTCCGCAGTTACGGTCAATCGGTCATTGCTTTATATTTACCGTTTACCTGGGAGATGAATTGCCTGCGTTGCGAATGGCCATCGGGATGTTTGTAACCCACGTGTATCCAACGAGGTATTCCGTTATCCTCCTCTACCGAAATCAGTTGGTCAAAGGCTTTGTCGGCAAGGTAGTCGCGGCAAAACCGTTTAAATTCCCGCATTTTGCCGTTGGCCGGCACCAGGTCGAAGGCATATCCACGGCAGTGTGCCGAGGTGGAGGAAGCACCCACCATTCCGTTGAGTTGCACACACCGGTAACCGGAAGTTATATCGATACCCGATACTCCCAGCCTGTTGCTGCGGCAATAGGCCTCCCACGCCTCGCTCAGCGGGTCTAGCAACTGCTCTACCGTCTCTACGATACAGGCCTCCACCTCCGGAGTCGGGGTGTTGTCAATACCTTTCTGTTGCGCGATGTCTGAACCAATACACGCTTGTAAAGTAAAAAATCTCATATATCTCATCATTATTTAAACGTTACACCTAAAAATCAGAGGGGGCTTCTTCTGATCTATAAACCCTTCTCTTTCAAACAAGAGAGGATTATCGCCATACCGTAGCCGCGCATAGTCGCTCCGGCTATCCGGATGGCCGGTATTCCATATCTCAATAGGGGCATTCACGGCATTTTACCTTGACAGTTGTACCACTTCTTCCTTGATGGCAACACCCATCCTAATCCACCAATACCGTTCCATGGGAGTTATTCCAACAACAAACAAAGGAGTATCTTTACCACCGTTCATCCTCCTTACCCTGTACGACAGTCCGCGCGAAACTTTACACCAGAAAGAGCAACCTGTCCCCATCCTAAGATAAGGGATAAGCAAGGTCCGGCAACAACAAAAATCATCTTTCAACATAGGCCGATACAAAAAGCGTCCCGCCACTTGTTACAAAAGTATACATTTTTTCATTATACAGTATCTGTTGATTTTCCCCTGAAAATTTTATTCCGCTTTTAAATTTCTCTATCTCAGCTTTTATCGTTACCTTTGTTCATTAATTCATAAAAAACATGAACCGGTTCGTCTTTTTTGTCGCAGCACTGCTGTTGGGATGCAATACTCTTTGGGGACAAGCGTTTAAAGGAATCCTGATCGAGAGCAAGTTTTTCCCTGTGGTCGTTTTCTTAAACGGCGAGCAGGTATGTTCGCCCGTGAACACCTGTTTCATGACTCCCCTGAAACGAGGAATATACCAGGTGGACATTTTCACCGCCCCCGAAGAGGGATCCGTCCGCCCGGTAGGCAAACTGCTCTACTCCCGTAAAGTAGAGTACAAGAACAAATCCATCAACATCCCCATCTCCGCCATCCAACCGGACGGCACCCCGGTAAAAATAGCAGGCAAAAACGGCGACATCATGTTGCCCACCTACTCGGAGGTACAAATCAACCTGCTGACCAAATCGATACGCGAAGCCACCTACGACAAAGACAAGCACCTGGTACTGGACAAAGCCTTAGGGGCCACCTTCTTTTATACCAACCAGATAGGACGGCTGATTGACGAGTTCGGATACCAGTCTGAAAAACTCGAAGCCCTCAAAAAGCTCTATCCGTACACCATCGACCGGGAAAATTTCTACCCCGTACTTTCGGAAAAACTGAAATACGCCGACGACAAAAACGAACTGAACAGGTTTATCCTCACGTTCAGCGACGAAAACAGCCCGTTCAAAATCAAATAACCCCCGCCTTACAGCGGTCGTAAACCTGCAACCGGAGATGCCTGAACGGCGCGCACGCCGGTAAACGGTCATACCCCTGCAAACAAATACTCCGATGGATACCCCCAACTACCAACCCTCGAACGAGCGATACAGCCGAATGGACTACCGATACTGCGGGAAAAGCGGATTACAGCTTTCCCCCATCACGCTGGGGTTGTGGCACAACTTCGGCAGCAACGACGACTTCGGACTGGCTACCCGGATGATCACATACGCCTTCGACCACGGCATCACCCACTTCGACCTGGCCAACAACTACGGCCCGGTACCCGGAAGCGCAGAGACAAACTTCGGCCGAATCGTAAAAAGCCATCTCCGGGCCTACCGCGACGAGCTGATCATCTCCACCAAGGCCGGACACGAAATGTGGCCGGGCCCCTACGGCGGAAACAGCTCGCGCAAGAACCTGATGGCAAGCATCGACCAGAGCCTCCGCCGTACCGGACTGGACTATTTCGACATCTTTTACAGCCACCGATACGACGGCGTTACCCCCGTGGAAGAGACCGTACAAGCGCTGATAGACATTGTCAAACAGGGAAAAGCCCTCTATGCCGGTATTTCCAAATATCCGCCCCCACAGGCCCGGCAGGCCTACGAAATGATGCAGGCGGCCGGCGTACCGTGCCGGGTGAGCCAATACCGCTACAACCTGTTCGAGCGGTCAGCAGGGAAAGAAAACCTCCCGCTGGCAGCCGCCTACGGGTCGGGCTTCGTAGCTTTCTCGCCGCTGGCACAGGGTTTGTTGACAGACAAATACCTGAACGGCATCCCCCCTCACTCGCGCGCGGCAGGAGCATCGATCTTCCTCAACCGGGAGCAGGTTACCCCCGAAAAGGTAGAGACGGCCCGGCAACTCGACCGGATAGCCCGCCAACGGGGACAAACGCTGGCTCAAATGGCACTGGCGTGGATTCTTCGCGACCAACGCGTTACCTCGGTCATCATCGGCGCCAGCTCCGTAGGACAGATCGCCGAAAACATAGAGGCGCTGAACAGCCCGGCCCTCTCGGAAGAAGAGCTGAACCGGATAGAACAACTCCTGCCCTGACATACCCCCCAAGAACAAACCCATCCCTTCTACCATAAAAAACGGCAATCTTAAAAAAGATTGCCGTTTTTTATTCTCCATCCGTGAAACATAGCCCCTCACGGAATCAGGAGGCAGTTATGAACTTTTCGAGTTTTTCTCGCCAAAACAGATTGTCCAGGGCATCTGCATCCCCCTCTATTTCTTGAACAGCGTGTTCATCTCTTCCAGCGTCTTCCCCTTGGTTTCGGGCACGAGCTTCCACACGAAGATGGCAGCCACCACACAGATGATGCCATAGAGGGCATACGCAAACATATGGCCGAACTTGTCGCCCATCGCTCCCATCTGTATGTTGTACATCGGCACGAAGGTGGACGATACGATGAAGTTGAATATCCACTGGAAGGCAACAGCCAGGGCTACTGCCGCACCGCGGATGGTGTTGGGGAATATCTCGGATATCAGTACCCAGCAGATGGGCCCCCAACTGAACATGAACGAGGCGCTGTAAAGCATGATGCACACCACCGATACCAGGGCGGGAAGCCCTGTTACCACGTTGCACAACGCTACACCGAGGGCTCCGACAGCCATCCCGATCGAACCGGAAATGAGCAGCGGCTTGCGCCCCCACCGTTCTACCGTGAACACGGCCAGCAACGTGAACAGGATGTTGACGATACCCATGATGACGGTCTGCATCATCGGATTGCCCATACCCATGCTTTCAAAAATACGCGGGGCGAAATAGAGCACGGCGTTGATACCCACCGCCTGCTGGAACACACTCAGCATGATGCCGATGAAGATAACCATCCAGCCGTAGGTAAAGAGCGGTTCGGTCTTCTCGTGCGCCGTAGCCTTGATATCGGCCAGGATAGAGCGTGCCTGCGACTCTCCGTTGATGCGGCTCAACACAGACAGGGCTTTGTCATCACGCCCGCAGAGGGCCAGGTAACGCGGCGTTTCGGGAACCAACAGCACCAACAGGGTAAACAACCCGGCAGGTACGGCCTCGCTGACAAACATCAGTCGCCAGCCGGTCTCGATAGCCCAGGTAGCCTCGCCGGGATTCAATATCTGGTTCACCCCCTCTACTGCCTTGATGACGGGATTGATGTTATCGCCCAAGATGAGAAAGTTGACAAAGTAAACCACCAGCTGGCCGAAAATAATGGCAAACTGGTTCCATGACACCAACTTGCCGCGGATGCTGCTCGGCGCAATCTCGGCAATGTACATGGGGCAGATGGCCGAAGCCAGTCCTACACCTACACCGCCCAGCACACGGTAGAAGTTAAAGGCGATGAGCAACGAATAGCTCGGCTCGCCGTAACCAAAAAACAGGAACTCGGGGTAATAAGAACCCAGGGCCGATAGGAAAAACAGGATACCGGCCAGGAACAGCGACTTCTTGCGTCCCAGATTGGAGGCGCAAATTCCCGAGAGGGCACTACCGATGATACAACCGATAAGGGCACTCGACGACGTAATACCGTGCCATGTGTCGGTATAAACGAAGTCCGGTGCACCCATGAAGAAGGCTTGAAGGCCCTTCTCCGCACCCGATATAACGGCCGTATCGTAACCAAATAGCAACCCGCCCAGGGTTGCTACTAAGGTTATAAATATCAAATAGATATTGACAGCTCGACCTTTCATAATCAGATATACATGGTGATCAACTGTTCATACCGTTCCTGCTGTCCGCTCAACGGAGCAGGTTCGCCTGCTTCGATGGCAATCCGGCGCAAATCTTCGAGCCCCAGTTTTCCCTGTTCAAATTCGGCACCCTTGCCCGAATCGAACGACGCGTAACGCGCCTTGCGCATGGCCTTGTAGGGAGACTCTGCCAATATCTTTTCGGCAATCAGCAATGCCCGGGCAAAGACATCCATCCCCGTGATATGGGCAATGAAGAGATCTTCTACATCGGTAGAGTTACGGCGTATCTTGGCGTCGAAGTTGATACCGCCTACCAATCCGCCGGCCTGCAAAATCACCAGCATAGCCTCTACCGTCTCCTGCAAGTTCACCGGGAACTGGTCGGTATCCCAGCCGTTTTGGGCATCGCCGCGGTTGGCGTCGATGCTACCCAACAGACCGGCATCAGCTGCACACTGCAATTCGTGTTCAAAGGTATGTCCGGCCAGGGTGGCGTGATTGACTTCGATATTGAGTTTGAAATCTTTGTCCAATCCGTAATAACGCAAGAACCCGATAACCGTTTCGGCATCGAAATCGTACTGGTGCTTGGTAGGTTCCATCGGTTTGGGTTCGATGAAGAAGGTTCCCTTGAAACCTTTGGAACGAGCATAATCACGCGCTTTGGTAAGCATCATGGCCAGGTGTTCCTTTTCGCGTTTCATGTCGGTATTCAACAGCGACATATATCCTTCGCGACCACCCCAGAACACATAGTTTTCGCCGCCCAACTCAATGGTGGCGTCAATGGCATTCTTAATCTGGGTAGCGGCAAAAGCCATTGTCTGGAAATCGGGATTGGTAGCCGCTCCGTTCATATAACGAGGATTGCCGAATACGTTGGCCGTACCCCACAACAGCTTGATTCCGGTTTCGGCCTGTTTCTGCTTGGCATACGCCACAATCTCTTTCAGGTTCTTTTCATATTCGGCCAGGCTCTTGCCTTCGCTGACCAAATCCACATCGTGGAAACAGTAATAGGGCGCCCCTATTTTCTGTATGAATTCAAAAGCAGCATCCATCTTCATCTTGGCCGCTTCAATCGGATCAGCTATCTTGTTCCACGGGAATTTATGCGTACCCGAGCCGAACTGGTCGGCCCCGTCGGCACAGAACGAATGCCAATAGGCAATGGCAAAACGCAGTTGTTCTTTCATCGTTTTTCCGCCCACGATGCGGTTTTCGTCGTAATAACGGAATGCCAACGGATTTTTCGAGTCCGGACCTTCGTACCGGATTTTGTCAAATTTTGAAAAAATTGTGTCCATAACAATAGATTTTAGTTAGTTTACAATATATAACTCTTTAATCAATCTCCATACTAATTTTCGATACAATTACTTCGGCCAGACTTTCCACTGCTGCCGTCCGGCTTTTTTCACCTCTATCGGTCCCGGATAGGGGTTGGATGCCCGGCGTTTATTCCCGAAATAATCGGTCAGCAGCTTCAAACGGCTCCCGTCGGGATGAACGAAAGGCAGGTCCGGAGCAACGGCTTTCCCCAACAGATCGGTAGTAACCACCTCCCACTTCTCCTTTTTCCCTCCCCAGTCGGGAGAGATATTCATCGACAAGTACCATCCATCGTCCCGCTGCTCTAATTGAACATCCGGATCGAACACCGTATCGACAAGCGCACACGCGTCATCGGACGCCGGATGCGCTCCGGCGGCAAACAAATTCTTGCCATATACAATGGGTAATCCCGGTTCGTCCCATTTCCCCAGACTGGCCCGGTTTACCAACAGGTTATTGTACCAGCGTTGGTCTCCCCCCGGGTTCGGCGCCTTGCCTGTGGATACAGTCTCATGGGGCGGGTAATAGAAACTCAAACGGCCTCCTGCACACCGATCCACCCCTCCGACGATATCACCGGCAACGAGGTTATGGACGCTGGCTATCCCTTGCGAATAGTTATTAGAATGTTCCGATAACAGGATGTTGTTGGCCACCAGGGTGGGGCCATGGCAAACCTCAATAAAAATATCTTCCAATACGCCATTATCGTGGAAAAGATTCCCAACTACCTGTACGCCTTGTGCTCCCCAGTCTAACCAGAGGCCACGAATCGTCCGGTAGATGTGGTTGTCTTTTAACACGGCATCAACCGAAAAGTGCAATTTGATTCCGGCCATTTCGTCCCCTTCAAATGTCTCCCCGATACAAATATCATGGATTTCATTTCCCTGGATCAAACAGAATGCCCCTCCGCTACACCCTACGATACCGGCTTGCCCGCACTCATAAATATGATTGTTGCGGACGATGTGGAAACCCGCCTCCTCCTTGTCCCAGGAAGCATGTTCAAAATAGTCCATCAGCTGTTCGCGCGTCTGCCCGCCACGGGTTTCGGGATAGACCTCGGGCGGCAAGCCTTGATAATGATGCGCGTGCCCGAACGTGGGACGCCCCAAAGAGATCCCCGAACACCGGGAATTACGAATAACATTGTTCTCTATAATCCACCCCTTTGCCCAACGAGGCCCTATCAGCCCCGGTTGCTCGGCCGAAGGAGGAGCCCAGTTGGTTGCGGCATTTTCAAGAATAAAACCCCGTACTGTTAGATAATCGATTCCTGTTTCATCCGGATAAAATACTTGCGGTCGAACGGCTATCTCCACCGATGATTCGTTCGGATCAATCCCCCCGGGGAACTGTGCCCAGATAGTAGTCTTCCCATTCTTTTTCAATGCAGGAGTCCTGATTACCAAACAGACATTCTGCATACCCGACAGTTTGCGGGAAAGCACAAGGGGAAAAACGGCAAACTGTTCCCAATCTCCGGTATTGGTTACCATGGACATTCCCAACAATTCGCCTTGCGGAGAATCCAGATGCATCTCCACAATACCCCCTTTGGCCAAGGTAGCCGCTTGAAAAAGAAGGGTGTCGGTTCCGTTGCCAAAGTCCACCTCGTCAAAATGAAGGACAGAACCATCTTTCAAATAACCGAAAGGCCACCTATCGACAATAGCGATACAAACCGCTTGGTCTCCACCTTCCACCGAAGCCTGCATCGAATTTTTACGCTTACCTCCGCAAGGGTGTATCCATTCCAGGTTCATCAATACCGGGCCTCCGTTTCCATCGGCCTCGGCATACCAATAAGGTTGCCCACCGACCGGTTGGAGAACCTCGTGTAAAGAGAAAGTCTCCCGTATCCGTTTCCCGTTTAAATAAACGCTTCCGGTATGGTTAGGCTTTCCTTTCCCGCGGTACCAGCTTCCATAAATCTGTTCGTCGTACGGATTGGTCTCTCCGAAAAAGGTATTGGGAAGGACCAGTTTCCAAGTATCGTTCTGTACCCGTACCCAACCTTTTACCGGTTCTGATCCCGTTATAACCACCCGTTCACCCGGAGCAGCCTGATATGTAATACGCATCCGGTCAGAAGTTCCCCCACGCGGAGGCACCACCTTTTCCCGGTAGATTCCTTCGTGTACCGTTATAACATCGCCCGGTTGCGCCTGTTGCGCCGCCCGGTTTATCGTTTTAAACGGCGATGACGCCGACCCGTCGTTGGTATCGTTTCCCGTAGGGGATACATGGTACTCTTCCGCCCATACGACAGATAGGGACAAACACAAAAAGGATATTGTACAAAGCCATTTTTTCATTTTTCCAATTTTTACAAACGGCTCATTCTTACAGACAATTCCGCTTTCCAGTTTACATAGCCGCTTTCCAACGCCTCTTTGGAGTGAGGATCGGGCAATACGGTTTCCAGTTTTGTCAAGGAGCGGAACGCCTCGTCCCGGTCTTTGTACAAGCCTGCGCCCAGCGCGGCACCCCGGGCTGCGCCCAAAGCTCCATCGGTATTATACAACTCGATACGGGCATCGCAAAGGGTCGCCAACGTACGCCGGAAAAGCGGACTGAGGAAAAGGTTGGCATTTCCGGCCCGAATCACTTTGGGTTCCAATCCTACCTCCCGCATAATGTCCACGCCGTAACGGAACGAATAGGCAATACCCTCTTGGGCGGCCCGCAGGATATGCGCCTTACCATGCCGATTCAGGTCTATCCCCAGAACCGAAGCACCGGTATAACGATTCTCCAACATCCGTTCGGCCCCGTTGCCAAAAGGCAACATGACGAGCCCGTCCGACCCGGGACCGACCGTCTCGCACAACCGGTTGATTTCGTCATACCCCATCTCGGGAGCCACCTGACGGCGTATCCATGCATTGAGTATCCCCGTCCCGTTGATACAGAGCAACACCCCGTAACGAGGTTTTTCGGCCGAATGGTTTACGTGCAGGAAGGTATTTACACGCGACAGCGGATCGGCCTTGGGTTGGTCCGTTACCCCGTACACCACTCCCGAGGTTCCGCCCGTGGCAGCGATTTCGCCGCTATCGAGCACATTCAAAGAAAAGGCATTGTTGGGTTGGTCGCCGGCCCGGTAGGCAATCGGAGTACCCTGTCTAATCCCCAGCTCCCGCTCGATAGCCGCCGAGGTATAGGCCTGAACGCCGATCGAGGGACGATCCGGCGGAATCATCTGCAAAGGAATACCATAGTAATCGGCCACGAAATCGGCCCGTTTCTCCTCCTTGAAGTTCCACAGAATCTGTTCGGAGAGCCCGCTCGTGGTGGTAGAAATGTCGCCCGAAAGCATATAGGCGATGTAATCGCCCGGAAGCATGAATTTATCTATCTTTTGAAACAACTCCGGCTCACAACGTTTTACCCAGGCCAGTTTCGAGGCGGTAAAATTACCCGGAGAGTTCAGCGTCCGTTGCAGGCAGCTTTCGCGGCCTATCTTTTCCAACGCCTCGGCGCCAATCTCCACAGCCCGGCTGTCACACCAGATAATCGACTTGCGCAAAGGCTCGCCACGCTTGTCCAGACAAACCAGTCCGTGCATCTGGTAAGTAATACCGATAGCGGCAATATCGCCCATCGACAGGGTAGCGCCCAACTGCTTAATACCGGCACAAACATACTCCCACCACATTCGGGGCGACTGTTCGGCCCACCCCGGCTGCACGGCATCTATGGACAACTCTTTATCGGGAAGTGTCACCGAACCGGCACATTGTCCGGAAGCCACATCCATCACAGAGATTTTTATGGAAGAGCTCCCTACATCTATTCCCAGTGTTTTCATATATTAGTTTATAAAGTTTAACCTGAATTTCGATTTTTGTTCCCGCTCGTACTGCGTTTTGTTGAATATATAATATTGTGCGGGCTTATGGGCCACCCCCTGTTCTTTTTCGTTGGTGGGAATCAAGTAACCCGACGACAATATTTTTTTCCGGAAATTGCGATTGTCTATCTCAACCCCCAACACCGCCTCGTACAAATTTTGCAATTGCCGGATGGTTATCTTCCGGGGCAGCAACTCAAAGGCAATGTGCAACTGCATCAACTCGCGCGAAAGGGTTTCGAGGGCACACATCACAATCTCCTTATGGTCCAGTCCCAGCGAGCGGATAGATTGCACATCGACCCATTTGGCTTTTTTCCGCATCGTATAGGTCAGAATCCGGTCGTTCAACTTTACCAGCGAATAGTAGGCAACCGTTACGACACGGGGGGTATTTATCTGGTAAAAACGGTTCAACCAGGCCAAGTCCTCTCCCCTGACCCGTTCCGGGTCAGAGAAAACGTGCAACTGTTTCAAATAGATGTTCTCCAAGCCGGTGGTTTGCGCCAATACCCGGTAGGCAGCCTGCGACAACGTTTCATCCTCGTAAATCATGCTGCCCGGCAACTTATAATCCTCCTTCTCTTCGATACCATTCTTCTGTTCCCGTTTTATTAACAGGACATTCAACGAGGTACCGTCAAAGCCGAAAATGACGCAATCTACCGATATAGAACTGTTTATTTGCCTCATACCCTTTTCTTGATGAACTCTATACAAAGTTAAAATAAATGAACGAGAAATCCAATGTAAATGTTTCTTTTACGCTAACTGCCTCACGGCAAAATGTTTCGGCCTCCCTATCTTCCCAGATTCCCGGCCATACACAAAAGAGTATTTTAAACGCTAACCCATCTTGACTCTTACCTGAAAACAAAGCAGATAGAAAACGATTGATCCGCTTCGTCCTACCCAGAAGAGCGAACCCTCCCCCTCTCATACTTGCCCGCCTTCCCGAAAAATTTTTCACAAAAAAAAGAGAGATTGCCATCATCCTGACAATCTCTCTCGCTCTTCAGGTAGGACTTGAACCTACGACCCTCTGATTAACAGTCAGATGCTCTAACCGACTGAGCTACTGAAGAAAATATAAACTCTCAAATTGGCTCTTCAGGTAGGACTTGAACCTACGACCCTCTGATTAACAGTCAGATGCTCTAACCGACTGAGCTACTGAAGAAGATTTGCTCTTTTCTCAAATTGCAGGGCAAAAGTAATGCCTATTTTCCAATTATGCAATATATTTGTAGAAATTTTTATTTACATGAAGATATTAGGCATGGGCAATGCGCTGACAGACGTATTAGCCACACTACAATCCGACACGATTATTCAAGAGGCTGGCCTGCTCAAAGGCGGGATGAAACTCATTGACATCGAACGCTTAGAGAAGCTGAAACAGCTGTTTTCCACCATCCATACATCCCGGGCGTGCGGCGGATCGGCAGCCAACGCCATTACAGGCCTGACCCATCTGGGCATCGACACCGGGTTCATCGGAAAAGTCGGTCGCGACGATTTAGGGAGATTCTACGAACAGGACCTGCTCGACAACGGCATCGAATCGCATTTGCAAAAAGGCGATGCCAGCTCCGGATGCGCCATGACCTTCATCTCCCCCGACGGAGAACGCACTTTCGGCACCTACCTGGGAGCCGCTGCCGACCTGTCGGCCACCGACCTGTCGGCCGAAATGTTCAGCGGATACGACCTGTTGCACATCGAAGGCTATCTGGTGCAAGACCCCGCCTTAATCCGCAAAGCGGTTCAACTGGCCCAAAGCCAGGGGTTGAAAATCTCCCTCGACATGGCCAGTTACAACGTCATCAAGCAACAGCCCGAATTTTCGCGCGAGCTGGTAACCGGTTACGCCGACATCGTATTTGCCAACGAAGAAGAGGCGCTCGCCTATACCGGACAGCCTCCCCGCCAAGCCGTCGAAGAGATTGCCCGGCAATGCGACATCGCCGTAGTCAAATGCGGCAAGGAGGGCTCTTTCATTCAACAAGGCGACACTTGCCTGCACATCGGCGCACTCCCTGTCCAATGCATCGACAGCACCGGCGCCGGAGACCTCTACGCCGCCGGATTCCTCTACGGGTTGGCAACCGGATGCTCCCTCGAACAGGCCGGACGTATCGGTACCCTGTTGGCCGGGAACGTCATCGAAGTAATCGGCCCCCGCATGGAGCAGGCCCGTTGGGATAAAATAAAGTTAAAAGTCCGTGAGCTATTAGGTGCATAACAATAGTTTCCCTACCTTAGTCCTTCACATAACACTATACATATATAATATAACATGACAACCCGTAGAAATTTCACCATAAAGCACCTCGCCATTCTGGTGGTAGTATGTCTGGCCGCCGGATTCATCACCGGATTCACCAGCGAAAAGCGGAACTTCCAATTATCCAAAAACCTGGATATTTTCAACGCCATCGTCAAAGAGCTAGACCTCTTCTATGTCGATACGTTGAATGCCGAGAAGACCATCAACGTGGGGATAGAAGCGATGCTGGCCAGCCTCGACCCCTATACCCAATACTATCCCGAATCCCAGAAAGAGGACTTCCAGTTCCTGGCTACGGGCGAATATGGCGGAATAGGCGCACTGATTGTCCAACGCGACAGCGGCGTATACATCTCCGAGCCCTACGAAGGGATGCCCTCCCAGATAGCCGACCTGAGAGCCGGCGACAAACTGCTGAAAATAGACGACACGGACCTCTCGCAAAAAACCTCCTCCGAAGTAAGCGACCTGCTCAAAGGACAAGCCAACTCCAAAATCGTGCTCACCATCGAGCGCAACGGACAACAGCTGACCAAAGAGATCACCCGCAAGAAGATCGTCATGAAAGCCGTCCCCTACTATACCATGCTGAACGACGGCATCGGCTACATTTGTTTGGAGAGCTTTACCGACAAGGCCGCTGACGAAACCAAAGAGGCGTTGCTCGATTTGATGAAAAACCACCAGATGCAGGCCCTCGTCCTAGACCTGCGGAACAATCCGGGCGGAGTGCTGGAAGATGCCGTACGCATCGTCAACCTCTTCGTTCCCAAAGGACAAGAGGTACTCTCCACCAAAGGTAAGGTAAAACAGTGGGACAAAACCTACAAAACCACCCAGGATCCGGTAGCCGCCGATCTGCCGCTGGTCGTACTGATCAACCGCAATTCGGCATCGGCCTCCGAAATCGTGGCCGGTGCGCTGCAAGACCTCGACCGTGCCGTCATCATCGGCGAGAGAAGCTACGGCAAAGGGCTGGTACAGAGCTCGCGCAACCTGCCCTACGACGGTACGCTGAAAGTAACCATCTCCAAATACTACATCCCCAGCGGACGGCTGATACAGGCCATCGACTATACACACCGCAACGAAGACGGCAGTGTGGCACGCGTCCCCAAAGAGAAGATGAAAGAGTTCAAGACCGCCAACGGGCGCAGCGTGTATGACGGCGGAGGCATCATGCCCGACAAAGAGGTAGAGAGCCAGAAGATGAAAAACATCGTCTTCTACCTTCTCTCCGATTTCGTCATCTTCGACTACGCCACCCAATACGTCAACAACCATCCCACGATTGCCCCCATCGCCGAATACACCTTTACGGACGAAGACTTCAACGATTTCAAGCAATTCGTACAACAACAAAACTTCACCTACGACAAACAGAGCGAAAAGGCGATGAAAGAGCTGCGTTCTCTCCTGGAATTTGAAGGATACTACGACGGGGCCAAAGAGGAATTTGCCGCCCTCGAAAAGAAACTCAACCACAACCTGGACCAGGACCTGGAAACCGCCCGCGAAGAGATCAAGGAGTTCCTCTCGCTCGAAATAGCCAAACGCTACTACTTCCAGCGGGGAGAAATCATACAGGGCCTGAAAAAAGACCGAATCCTGGATGCCAGCGTCCAGCTGCTGAAAGACCCCGAACGCTATAAAAAGACCCTTCTTCCCCCCACCGGGAAGGAGGCCGTATAACAAACACGAACAACTATCAACACAACCTATACAATGAAAAAACTCATCCTGCTCGTTGCCATCTGCCTCATCCCCCTCTCGGCAATAGAAGCCAAAAAAAAATGCCAGATGAACATCGCCTCCTTTAACCTGCGCATGGACACCGAAAGCGATAAAGAGAACGCTTGGAAATACCGGAAAGATTTCGTATGCGCCCTGGTTAACTTCCACGACTTCGACATATTCGGCACCCAAGAAGGTTTCACCCACCAGCTGAACGACCTGACCCGCAGCGGCGAGTACGCCTACGTAGGCGTAGGACGCGACGACGGTAAGGACGAAGGCGAACACTCGGCCATTCTCTACAAGACCAGCCGCTTCCAGGTTCTGAAACAGGGCAATTTCTGGTTCTCCGAAACCCCCGAAGAACCCTCGTACGGGTGGGACGCCGAGATACGCAGAATCTGTTCGTGGGCCCAATTCAAAGACAAAATCTCCGGCAAGAAGTTCTACTTCTTCAACGTCCACTACGACCACATCGCCCCCATCGCCCGGAGAGAATCGTCCAAGCTGCTGTTGCAACGCATCAAGGAGATTGCCGGCGACGCACCCGTCTTCTGTACGGGCGACTTCAATGCCGACGAGACATCCGAACCCATACAACTCATCTACAACGACGGCCTGCTGAAAGACTCGTACCGGATTACCGCCACCCCTCCCTACGGGCCCGTGGGTACCTGGCACGACTACAACCTCGATACAAAATACGACCGGATCGACTACATCTTTGTAACCGACGGCATTACCATACACAAATACGGAGCCCTTTCTGACAACCTCCACCGCAAATTACCCTCCGACCATTATCCGATTATGGTAGAGGCTGAATTTTAAATACCATCTACATGAAAAAGGCCCTGTTTTCGCTTATCTGCCTGATTGCGGTCACCGCATTCGGCCAGAAAAACTTCAAAATAGTGTACGGTCCATACCTGCAAATGGTAGGCGAAAACGAAGCTACCATCCTGTGGGTTACCTCCGCCAAGGCCCTCTCGTGGGTAGAGGTGGCGCCGGACGACGGAAACCACTTCTATGCCGAATCCCGTCCGAAATATTTCCAGACGCTTTTCGGCAAACGTACCCTCGGGCGGCTGCATACAGTACGCATCACCGGTCTGGCTCCGGGAACCACTTACCGCTACCGCGTCTGCTCGAAAGAGGTACTCGACGAACAGCCCTACTCGATTCAATACGGGAAAGTGGCCGCCACCGACGTCTATGGCCGCCAACCGCTGAAATTCACCACACTGGACGGCAACAAAAAGAGCGTCCGTTTCAGCGTAGTAAACGACATCCACGGAGATAACGCCCTGCTCAAAGCCCTGACAGGCGACCTGCGCGACAGGAAAGCGGATTTCATCATCTTCAACGGCGACATGGTAAGCCACATGGACTCCGAACAACAGATCTTCGAAGGATTCCTGAACACCGGCATCGAGCTGTATGCCTCGGAAATCCCCTTCTACTACTCGCGGGGCAACCACGAAACCCGGGGCATATTCTCCTCGGCGTTCATCCAATACTTTCCCACCCCCACCGGATTACCCTATTACGCTTTCAAACAGGGGCCGGTCTTCTTTCTGGTACTGGACGGCGGAGAGGACAAGCCCGACGATTCGTTCGAATACTCTGAAACGGCCGATTTCGACCGCTACCGGGAGAACCAGGCCCAATGGGTAAAACAGGTAGTGGCCAGCGACGCCTTCAAACAGTCGCCGTTCAAGATAGCCGTCATACACATCCCGCCGGTAAAAAGCTCCTGGCACGGGCCACTTCATACCAAAAAGACCCTGGTACCCCTGTTGAACGAGGCGGGTATCGACCTGATGCTGTGCGCACACCTGCACCAACACTTTTATTTGGAGAAGGGTGAGGATGGTTGCAACTTCCCGATCCTGATCAACGCCAATACACACGTAACACACATCGACGCCTCGGAAAGAGAGATGAACGTAGAGGTGAAGGATCAACAGGGTACGGTTGTCAAAAGAGCGGTATTCCAAGTTAAATAACCTATTACTTGTCAGAACGGGTGGCTCCGCCCCTTGACGCTGCCGATCCCCGGCCTGTTTTTAAACGTAGAAAATAAAAAAAGGACACTCCTGTTTTAGGAGTGTCCTTTTTATATGAGGGATGTGATTGCGATTATTTACCGCAGCAGCAATCCAATTTCGGGCCGGCAGCAACCAATGCTTTACCTACTTCGTTTCCGGTGAACTTAGCAAAGTTCTTGATGAAACGAGAAGCGAGGTCTTTTGCTTTTTCGGTCCATTGTGCGGGATCTGCATAGGTGTCGCGCGGATCGAGGATTTTGGGATCTACGCCCGGCAATTCGGTCGGAACTACAAATGAGAAGAACGGAATGGTCTTCGTCGGAGCTTTGTCGATAGAACCGTCCAGGATAGCGTCGATAATACCACGGGTATCTTTGATAGAGATACGTTTTCCGGTTCCGTTCCATCCGGTGTTCACCAAGTAAGCCTTTGCTCCGGTCTTTTGCATCTTCTTCACCAGTTCTTCGCCGTATTTGGTCGGATGCAATGACAAGAAGGCAGCACCGAAACAAGCCGAGAAGGTCGGAGTCGGTTCGGTAATACCCCGTTCAGTACCGGCCAATTTAGCGGTAAACCCTGAAAGGAAGTAGTATTGAGTCTGTTCCGGAGTCAAGATAGAAACCGGAGGCAATACACCGAATGCATCAGCCGACAAGAAGATAACTTGTTTGGCGTGCGGACCTTTTGAAATGGGTTTAACGATGTTTTCGATGTGATAAATCGGGTAAGAAACACGGGTGTTTTCAGTAACCGATTTGTCTGCAAAGTCAATCTTGCCGTTGGCATCAACCGTAACGTTTTCCAACAAAGCGTCGCGTTTGATAGCGTTGTAGATGTCGGGTTCGCTTTCCTTATCCAGGTTGATTACCTTGGCATAGCAACCGCCTTCATAGTTGAATACACCTTCGTCGTCCCATCCGTGTTCGTCATCACCGATCAACAGACGTTTCGGGTCGGTAGACAAAGTTGTTTTCCCGGTCCCTGACAAACCGAAGAAGATAGCAGAGCTCTTTCCTTCTTTGTCCGTATTGGCAGAGCAGTGCATAGAAGCAATACCGCGCAACGGGTTCAGGTAGTTCATGATAGAGAAGATACCTTTCTTCATTTCACCACCGTACCAGGTATTGAGAATCACCTGTTCGTTTGTTTTCAGGTTGAAAACCGTAGCAGTTTCAGAGTTCAATCCCAGTTCCTTGTAGTTATCTACTTTGGCTTTGGCTGCGTTGAACGATACGAAATCGGGTTCTCCGTAGTTAGCCAATTCTTCTGCCGTAGGACGGATGAACATATTGGTTACGAAATGTGCCTGCCATGCCACTTCCATGATGAAGCGTACTTTCAGACGAGTAGCAGCATTTGCACCGCAGAAAGTATCTACCACGAACAAACGTTTGCCAGAGAGTTCTTTTACAGCTTTTGCTTTCAAATCGGCCCAAGCTGCTTCTGAGCAAGGTTTGTTGTCGTTTTTGTATTCGTCAGAAGTCCACCATACTGAATTTTCACTGGCTTCGTTCTTTACAAAGAATTTATCCTTAGGAGAACGGCCGGTATAGATACCTGTCATTACGTTTACGGCACCTAATTCCGTAACTTGTCCTTTTTCAAAACCTTCCAATCCCGGTTTTGTTTCTTCTGCGAACAGTTGTTCGTAGCTCGGATTGTGGATGATTTCTTTTACATCTACAATACCATACTTGGTTAAATCTAATGTAGCCATCTGTTTGTTTTTAATTAATTGACTAAATTTATTTATATCTATTCTCTCTTTTTACATTTCTATAAGCCGACACAAAATTAATATAAATATCCACAAGTAGGTTCTCAATTAAAGAAATATTTCTGTAATTCATCTAAAAAATTGATAATACATTTATAATAAACCGATTAAACCTGTCATTTCGTTCTTAAAGGGAACAAAACAAGGTCTTTACACGATGTTTTTTCACGACGAAACGCCTCCTCAACATATTTTTTAAACCTTATCGACAGAAATTACCAATTATTGTGTACTTTTGCTCGTTGTAACTGTATCGTTTTCTGGGCACAGAAGATGCAGCCAAAGTCTATCACACTCAAATAGAAACGAATATGGCAGTTTTCGTCAAAGAGATTTCAGGGAAAAAGGAGTTGAAAAAGTTCATCCAGTTTTCTATTGAACTGTACAAGGGTTCTTCTTGCTTCGTTCCGCCGCTGATCGACGAAGAGGTCTGCACGCTCTCTCCAAAAACCAATCCGGCGTTCGATTTTTGCGAAGCCGTCTATTATATGGCTTACCGCGACGACAAGCCGGTAGGCCGGATCGCCGGTATCATCAACCACCAGGTAAACGAAAAGAACGGCGAAATGCACGCCCGTTTCGGCTTTGTCGATTTCATCGACGATCCGGAGGTCAGCCAGGCCCTGTTCGAGGCAGTCGAACAGTGGGCTCGCAGCAAAGGGATGACCGCCATACAGGGTCCGTTGGGATTTACCGACATGGACCCCGAAGGGATGTTGATAGAGGGATTCGACCAGATCGGAACCATGGCCACCATCTACAACTACCCCTACTACCCCGAACACATGACAAGATTAGGGTACCAAAAAGAGATAGACTGGGTAGAGTTCAAAATCTACATTCCCGACGCCATCCCCGAAAAACACCAGCGTATTTCAGACATCGTCCAGAAGAAATACAACCTGAAAGTACTGAAATTCACCAAGACCAAAGCATTGATACAGGGATACGGCCAAAAGATATTCGAGCTGGTCAACCATGCCTATGCCGACCTGTACGGCTACTCCGCCCTGACACAGCGGCAAATGGACTACTACATCAAGATGTACATCTCCATGCTGCGGCTGGACAACGTTACGTTGATAGCAGACCCCGACAACGAACTGGTAGGCGTAGGCATAGCCGTCCCCTCCATGGCCCGGGCCCTGCAAAAATCCAAAGGGAAACTCTTCCCCACCGGTTTCTACCACCTGCTCAAAGCCCTGAAAGGGCAGAACGACGTGGTCGACCTGCTGTTGGTAGCCGTCCGTCCCGACTATCAGAACAAAGGCGTAAACGCCCTGCTCTTCTCCGATCTGATACCTGTCTTCATCCGAAACGGGTACAAATATGCCGAAAGCAATCCCGAACTCGAAATAAACGGGAAGGTACAGTCGCAATGGCAATACTTCGACTACGAACAGCACAAACGGCGGCGAGCATTTATCAAAGCCCTGTAATCCGTACCCGGCAGGGATGAAACTGGGTTTCATCCCTGCCGCTCTGTTTAGGCCTAATCCATCGAAAAATTGCACCGTCCAAGAAAGTTTCGTATCTTTGTTTGTCGGTTAAACAGGCCATGCAAAAAATTATGGAAGAACAAAACAGTCCAAACAATACCTTACAATACGATTCCGATGCCATCCGCACCCTCGACTGGAAAGAGCACATCCGGCGGCGTCCCGGTATGTACATCGGCAAACTCGGCGACGGCGCACACGCCGACGACGGCATCTACGTCCTCCTGAAAGAGGTCATCGACAACGCCATCGACGAGTACATGATGGGATTCGGCAAACAGATCATTATCGAGATGACCGACGCTGAAATCTGCGTACGCGACTACGGACGAGGCATCCCCCTGGACAAAGTAAAGGCCGTCTCCTCCACGATGAACACCGGAGGCAAGTTCGACTCGAAAGCCTTCAAGAAATCGGTCGGCCTCAACGGAGTCGGCATCAAGGCCGTCAATGCCCTCTCCACCTACTTCAACATCGAATCGTACCGCGATGGAATGGTCAAAAGCGTAACCTACCAAAGAGGGTCGGTAACCGACGACGCCGACATCTGCCCCACCTCCGAACCCAACGGCACGCGCGTAACATTCGTACCGGACGATACCATCTTCCAGAACTATCAGTACAAAGCCGAATACATCGAATCGCTGTTAAAGAATTATGCCTACCTGAATATCGGGCTGACCATCCTTTTCAACGGGCAAAAGTTCCACTCCAAGAACGGGCTGGAAGACCTGCTGAACGACCGGATGACCAGCGAGGCCCTCTACCCCATCATCCACCTGTCGGGGCCCGACATAGAGGTAGTTCTCACACACAGCAACCAGTACGGCGAAGAGTACTACTCGTTCGTAAACGGGCAGCATACCACGCAGGGCGGTACCCACTTGTCGGCATTCCGCGAAGCCGTCCCCCGTACCGTCAAGGAGTTCTACAACAAGGGTTTCGATTACGCCGACATCCGTAACGGCATTGTAGCGGCTATCAGCATCAAGGTGGTAGAACCCGTGTTCGAATCGCAGACAAAGACCAAGTTAGGCTCCAAGGAGATGGAACCCGATGGTATCTCCATCAACAAATACATCGGCGATTTCATCAAAAAAGAGTTGGACAACTACCTCCATAAAAACGGCGAAACAGCCGACCGTCTGTTGAAAAAAATCCTGGAATCGGAAAAAGAGCGGAAAGCCATTGCCGGAGTAACGAAGCTGGCCCGCGAGCGTGCCAAAAAAGCCAACCTCCACAACAAGAAGCTGCGCGACTGCCGCAAGCACTTCAACGACAGCAAAGGCGACAACCTGGAAGAGACCAGCATCTTCATCACCGAAGGCGACTCGGCCAGCGGCTCCATCACCAAAAGCCGCAACGTAGAGTACCAGGCCGTATTCAGCCTGCGCGGAAAACCGCTGAACACCTTCGGGCTGACGCGCAAGGTAGTCTACGAAAACGAAGAGTTCAACCTGTTGCAGGCGGCCCTGAACATCGAAGAAGGAATAGACGGGCTGCGGTACAACAAAGTCATCATTGCCACCGATGCCGACGTGGACGGTATGCACATCCGTCTGCTGATGATCACCTTCTTCCTGCAATTCTTCCCCGACCTGATCAAGAAAGGGCACGTATATATCTTACAGACTCCCCTGTTCCGGGTACGCAATAAAAAAGAGACCCTCTACTGCTATACCGAAGAGGAACGCATCGCGGCCATCCAGAAACTGGGAGCCGGCGCCGAGATTACCCGTTTCAAAGGGTTGGGCGAAATCTCCCCCGACGAGTTCAAAGAGTTCATCGGAGAAGATATCCGCTTAGACCAGGTCTCCCTGCGCAAAGAGGACGTCGTAAAAGAGCTGCTCGAATTTTACATGGGCAAGAATACGATGGAACGCCAAAACTTCATCATAGAAAACCTTGTTATAGAAGAAGACGATGTCGCCTAAAAAAACAGCCATATTCCCCGGGACATTCGATCCCTTTACCATCGGGCACCTCTCCATCGTAAAGCGGGGGCTCGAACTGTTGGACGAAATCATCATCGCCATCGGCGTCAACGAAGCCAAAAGCAGTTACTACACGATCGACGAACGGTTGGAGATGATCCGCTCCCTTTTCCACGACAACGACCGCATCCGGGTCATGTCGTACAACAGCCTGACGGTCGATTTCGCCGCCTCGGTAAACGCCCGCTTCATCCTAAGGGGCATCCGCACGGTCAACGATTTCGAGTACGAGCGCACCATCGCCGACGTAAACCGAGAGATGACCGGGATAGAGACCATCATCCTCTTCACCGAGCCGCAGCATACGCACATCAGCTCGACCATTGTACGCGAACTGCTCCGCTACGGCAAAGACCCCAGCGAATTTGTCCCCCGCCAGATGAAACTCATTATACGCAAATAACCTATATACCCCTGCAAGTATATGAAAAAGATACTCTTTTTATGGATAGCAATCGGGGTGACGCTCAGCGCCACGGCCCAGAAACAGTCGGAAGCCAACCGGAAACTCTCGCTCTCCGAATTTGCCATCAGCAGCCTGTACGTCGATTCCGTTGACGAGACCAAACTGGTAGAAGACGCCATACGGGGAATGCTCCAAGAGCTGGACCCCCACTCCACCTACATGACCCCCGAAGAGGTCAAGGAGCTGAACGAGACCATGCAGGGAAACTTCGAAGGCATCGGCATCCAGTTCGAGATGTACAAAGATACCCTGTACGTCATCCAAACCGTCCCCGGCGGGCCCTCTGAAAAGGTAGGGTTGCTGGCGGGAGACCGCATCCTCACCGTCAACGACACCCTCATTGCCGGCGTGGGGAGGAGCAATACCGAAATCATGAACCTCATCCGGGGTAAAAAAGGCACCACCGTAGTCATTACCGTGCTGCGCCGAGGCCAAACCGAGCCCATGACCTTTAAAATCATCCGCGACCAGATACCCATCCACAGCCTCGATGCCGCCTACATGGCTACTCCAAATACCGGATACATCCGGCTCAACCGTTTCGGAGCCACCACCCACCAGGAGTTCGTAGAGGCGGTCAAGAAATTGAAGAAACAGGGGATGAAGAACCTCATACTCGACCTGCAAGGCAACGGAGGGGGGTACCTGAACTCCTCCATCGAGATTGCCGACGAGCTGCTGGATGACAAAAAACTGATCGTATATACCCAAGGGCGTAAAATGCCCCGCGAAGATGCCATTGCTACCAAGGAAGGAATTTTCCAGAAAGGCAAGCTGGTGGTATTGGTCGAAGGAAGTTCGGCCTCTGCCAGCGAAATTGTCAGCGGAGCCATCCAGGATTGGGACCGAGGCATCATCGTCGGACGACGCACCTTCGGGAAAGGATTGGTACAACGCCCCGTTCCGCTACCCGACGGATCGATGATCCGGTTGACCGTCTCGCGGTATTACACCCCTTCGGGCCGGAGCATACAACGCCCCTACACCGACGGAGTAGACCAATACAACCAGGACCTGATCGAACGCTACAACCGCGGGGAGCTGACCAACGCCGATAGCATCCACTTCCCGGACTCCCTGAAAGTGAGTACCCTGCTCAACCAGCGAACCGTTTACGGCGGAGGCGGCATCATGCCCGACTATTTTGTCCCGCTCGACACCACCCGGTTTACCAAATACCTGGGACAGGTGGTCGCCGCCGGTATCCTGAACTCCTATTGTACCGATTACATCGACAGGAACCGGGCAGAAATACAAACCCACTACAAAACGCTGGACCGGTACATCGAATCATTTACCGTCTCGGATGCCATGGTAAACGAGGTAATAGCGGCCGCCGAAAAAGAGAAGATAACCCCCTCGGGAGCTATCACCGACCAGGAGAAAGCCACCATCCGGGATTGGATCAAGTCGCTGCTGGCACGCGACCTGTTCAACTACGAAGCCTATATCCAGGTATCGAACCTGTCGTCAGACACCTACCAAAAAGCCCTTGAAATCATAGAAAACGATGAGCTATACAACCAGTTGCTGGGTGTACAAAAGAAATAAGGCAAAAATGTTTTGATGCCAGTAGAAACAGGCTCCTCCACGTGAAGGCTGGACGGCTCCCAACCTGCCTCCCGGCAGAATCTCAGACAAAAAAATTGGAGAGGGGGAATGAAAAGAATTTCATTCCCCCTCTTTTTTCAAGCTTGCTTCGCAGAAAGCCGAAGAAAGAAATCTATCAATAACTCTGTAAATGTACACTCTTGATGGCACGTCCGGAGGGGTCGTTCATATTCTGGAACGAGGCGTCCCAAGCCAGCGCCTCGGCCGTACTGCACGCCACCGAAGGAACCGAAGGTACACACCGGGCAGCGGCATCCGAAGGGAAGTGCTCTTCAAAAATGGAACGATAAAAATACTCCTCCTTGTTCATCGGCGGGTTGATGGGGAAACGTTCGGCAGCATGAGCCATCTCCTGATCCGACACCTGCTCGGAGGTTATCTTTTTCAACGTATCAATCCAGCTGTATCCCACTCCGTCGGAGAACTGCTCTTTCTGACGCCAGGCAATCTCCTGCGGAATTATATCTTCAAAAGCCTTACGCAAGGGCCATTTTTCCATTCTCCCCTCCTTGGCCATCTTGGCCTCGGGATTAAAGCGCATGGCAACATCCAGGAACTCCTTGTCCAGAAAGGGAACACGCCCTTCAACCCCCCACGCACTGAGCGACTTATTGGCCCGCAGACAGTCATAGAGATGCAACTTACCCAGTTTACGCACCGTCTCTTCGTGGAAAGCCTTGGCATCGGGTGCCTTATGGAAATAGAGGTAACCGCCGAAAATCTCGTCGGCACCCTCTCCCGAGAGCACCATCTTGATCCCCATCGACCGGATAACCCGGGCCAACAGATACATCGGCGTAGAGGCCCGCACGGTGGTAACGTCGTACGTCTCGATGTAATAAATCACATCCCGGATGGCATCCAACCCCTCCTGTATTGTATAATTGATTTCGTGATGCACGGTCCCGATAAAATCGGCCACCTTTCTGGCTGCGGCCAAATCGGGAGCGCCCTTCAACCCTACGGCAAAGGAGTGCAGCCGGGGCCACCACGCCGTCTGGGTGTCGTCCTCTTCTATCCGTTTGGAGGCATACTTCTGGGCAATGGCCGAGATAATGGAGGAGTCCAATCCTCCCGAAAGCAGAACACCGTAAGGGACATCGCTCATCAACTGCCGCTTGACGGCCGCTTCGAGCGCATCGCGCAACTGATCTATATCGGCCGGATTTTCGCGAACAGCCTCGTAAGACTCCCATTCGCGCTTATACCACCTTACCATTTTCTTTTCATCGCTGTACCAATAATGTCCGGGCAGGAACGGTTCAATGTTACGGCAGACCCCTTCCAGCGCCTTCAACTCGGAGGCAACGTAGATACTCCCGTCATCGTTCCATCCTATATACAAAGGAATTACCCCGATCGGGTCCCGGGCTACCAGAAAAGCGTTTTTCTCAACATCGTACAAGGCAAAGGCAAATATTCCGTTCAACTCTTCCAGAAAATCAATCCCTTTTTCCCGGTAAAGCGGCAGGATTACCTCGCAATCCGAACCGGTTAAGAACTCATATTTTCCCTCATAGGATTTCCGGATATCCCGATGATTGTAGATTTCGCCGTTTACGGCCAGAACCAACTTGCCATCTTTGCTTTTCAGAGGTTGACCGCCCGATGCCGGATCGACAATGGACAACCGCTCATGAGCCAGGATGGCATTTTGTCCATCGTAAATACCCGACCAGTCAGGCCCCCGGTGACGGATTTTCTTTGCCATCTTCAACACTTGGGGACGAAGCCCCGATATATCTCTCTGCGGATTAAATACACCTACAATACCACACATTTTTTCCTGATATTTTATATTTACGTTGCAAATATAAAAATCAATTTCGACATTATGCTATATTTATCTATTATTTTGTGGTATTTTGTTCGAATTATATGAATTATTTATTCATAATGCTTCTTTCATAGACATTTCGGAAACTAAAAATTCCTCTTGTTTTCCATTAGCAGCGCAATGTTCCGTTTCAATCCTTCGTATTTGGCCCGTTTTACCGCAGAGTTTTTAAAGAGTTTACGATACGCTGATTCGGACAAGGTCTGCATCCGTTCATCATCCAACTGCAAAAATTCGGGGAGAGGACGAAACTCCGGCACAGCGGTAGGGCAGGCAAACCGGTTGTAGGGACACACCTGTTGGCAGGTATCGCATCCATATACCCGGTTTCCCATACACGAAGCCACCGAGGGAGGAATATCGGCACGGTTCTCGATGGTTTGATACGACAGGCATCGGTTGGCATCCAATCCCCAAGGGGAAGAGAGGGCACCGGTAGGACAGGATTCGATGCACTTGCGACAGTTTCCGCAACGGTTTTTCAAAGGGGTATCGGGCGGAAGTGCCAGAGTGGAAACAATCACTCCCAGAAAGAAATAGGAGCCCTTCCGGGGAAGAATCAGTTGCCTATTGCGGCCGATAAATCCGATACCGGCCTGCTGTGCCCAATACTTTTCCAGGATCGGCGCCGTATCCACCAAACAACGCCCTTGCGTACCGGGAGCTATTTGACAGATAAAAGCGAACAACGCTTCCAATTTCCGTTTCATCACCCGGTGGTAATCTTCGCCATAAGCGTAGTAGGCAAACTGCGGATGGGTATCCGGTTGTTTTTGGGCAGGGAAATAGTTCAGGGCCACCACCACGACGGAACGAGCCGACTCAACCAGCAACCCGGGATTAAACCGAACCTCCCGGTAACGGTGCATATACTCCATACCGGCGCAACAACCGGCATCGAGCCAGCGTTGAAACCGGAGCTGCTCCTCCTGCGGCACTTCGGCTGCCCGGGCAAAGCCGCAAGCCCCGAAGCCGATGCGGGAGGCCTCTTCCTTGATCAACCGGGCCTTTTCAGAGGAGAGCAAATTCATAGCCTTGTTCCATCATCCATTCTATCGACAGCGGAAGGGCGTAACGCAGGTTCCGTTCGGCTTTCAGCGAATCGTGAAAGACGATAATCGAGCCGTTGCGGACATACCGCTTTACATTCTCAAACACCTCTTCTTTGGTTACCTTCTTGCTGTAATCGCGGGTTACGACGTCCCACATGATAATCCGATACTTCCGTTGCAGGATTTTAACCTGCGAGGGCATCATGTGCCCGTGCGGCGGGCGGAACAGGATGCTTTGGATATGCCTGTCGGCCAACTCCACGTTGCGGGTATACGCCCGGGGAGAATAGTGCAACCCCTGTATATGGTTCATGGTATGGTTTCCGGTACGGTGTCCCCGCCGAAGAATCTCGTCGTAGATTTCACGGTGTTTCACCACGTTGTCACCCACGCAGAAAAAGGTTGCCTTGATTCCGTACCGATCCAGCAGGTCGAGCACCCACGGAGTTACTTCGGGTATAGGACCGTCGTCGAAGGTCAGGTAAATGGCATTACGGGGCCCGGGGATACGCCAGAATGTTTCGGGGTACAACATTCTATACAAGAAAGGTGGTTGTTCTATCCACATACATAAAACAAACGGCAGACTGACATATACATCAGCCTGCCGCCTTCATTTTTTTAGTTATTGTTTGGGTTGTGCATTCGGATTAAAAATGGCATCGTAAGCGCTTGCAAACGTTTCGAGCTCCTGGTAATATTTGTCTCCCAGCTCCGTCTGCCCGTTCTCCTTCAAAATGGCCGAGACATAGTGCAACATCCGGATACTCGACATAAGGCTCTGACCTACCGAGAGAAAATGGCTCGGTTTAAGGCCGAAATACCAGTTGAGCATTTCAATGGCCGAGTCTCCCATGTCAGAGAGCAGCGCTATCGCCTTTTCAGGTTGTCCGAGTTTAAAGTAATATTGCCCGAAAAAGACAAAATTCTCTTCGGTCATGGGCACCACGCTCACCGGTATTTTTTCCATACACAGGTTGAGCGCGTTCAGGGCTTTCTCGGTCTTACCCTCTTCGATGAGCGTATTCACCAACCGGGAAAAAACCAGACGCATATGCAGGCACATCCTCCGGCAGTTTTCATCCATATATACATCCGGATCTTCGTCCATTCCTCCCCATTTGAACTTGTTCATCACAATGTCATAGGTCTTATCCGCATCCATCGAAGCCATACCTCCGTTGATAGGAGCAATGCGATAGGCCAGCCCGACAGCTTGCAGATAGTTCTGCAACCCGACATATTCGGAAGAGGGAACCGTCGATGCAAAATAGATGGAGCGGTCCCATCCCTGGTTGGCAATGCTGTTCAGCATCGACAAAACACCTATCTTCTCTTTGGTCAGATAAGGCGCCGAATAGGAGAGCGTCATCTCCTTGACGATACTGTCGGCATATTGAGGAGAAACGGTTCCGGAATTGACAACCGTTGCCGAATCGATGGGAATGGTAAAGGTAGTAGCCGGTAAGGTATTCAACTGATCTTCGCTACCCGAGTTATACAGCGTACGTTCGTCGTCGGAGAGCATCCACTTGATGGCCGAATCGAGTTTCATCGGGCCTTTTACTCTGGGTACGACTCTTACCACGTCGCGTTTTCCCTGGGCATACTGTTCGGGGGTCATCCCCAAAGGCAGCGGCGTAGAGGTATAAGAGGGATAGAGCATCTGGGTATAGTACCAGTCGGTTTGCAGGTAACTCAAATTACATACCCGTACATCGGTACGGAACCCTTCTACCTCCTGTACGTACCACAGCGGGAAGGTATCGTTGTCGCCTTGCGTAAAGATGATACCGTTTTCATCGACACACGAGAGGTAGTTCATCCCGAAATCGCGTGCCAGGTAACGGCCCGAACGGTCGTGGTCGTCCCAGTTCTGCCCGATCATCTGTACGGGAACAAAAAGACACAACACCGATGCGACGGCCGCAGCCACCTCTTTTCGCTTCAAAATCCGGTTCAGGCCCTTGGCAATGGCCAACACGCCCAGCCCTACCCAGATAGCATACGCATAGAAAGAGCCGGCATAGGCGTAGTCCCGTTCACGGGGTTGATAAGGAGTCTGGTTCAAATAGATGACAATGGCGATACCGGTCATAAAGAAGAGGAAGAAGGTAATCCAGAACCCTTCGATTCCCTTTCGTCCGGAGTAGGCTTGGAACAACAAACCGATAATCCCCAGCAACAACGGCATCATGTAGTAGTAGTTACGTCCCTTGTTGTTGGCATATACCGAGGGCAGGGTTTCCTGGTCGCCCACCATGTGCTTGTCGATGAAGTTGAACCCGGTTATCCATTTACCGTGCTGAACCTCTCCATGGCCCTGTATGTCGTTTTGACGTCCGGAGAAGTTCCACATAAAATAACGCCAATACATATGGTTCAACTGGTAGTCGAAGAAGAAGCGGAGGTTTTCCCAGAAGGTAGGTTGCATGACGGTCTTCACGCCCGAATCCGATTCAAACGGGGCAGCCACTACCACGGGTTTCCCCTTGTACTGACTCCACTCCTTGTATGCGTTAATGTGTTCGGGCTTGTCGCTGTACATTCGGGGGAAAAAGACATCCAGCTCGGGGTTATAGATATAGTCGTATTTATATCCAGTAATGACATACCGATCTTTTTCGTCGGGCGAACTTTTCAACTTCTTGTTCCAGATGGGAGCGCCCATCTTCCGTTTAATCAATCCCGAGCGTGTACCCGTCTGGGCATCGGTAACCACGTCGTAGGTTACGTCCGAGACGAACGTGCGACCGAACAGCAACGGGTTGTTACCGTACTGTTCGCGGCTGATGTAACGGCCCAGCGAGAAGATGTCCGAGGGGTTGTTTTCGTCCAACGGCGTGTTGGCCGATGCCCGGATCAAGATGATGGCGTACGAGGAGTATCCGAAAAAGATTACCATCAGACATACCAAAATCGTATTGAGGACCTTTACCGGAACCACTTTGCAGGCGAACAGGTAAAAAGCCAGGGCGGCAATAAGCAATATACCGAGCCAAACCATACCGCCCAAGAAAGGGAGTCCCAGCAGCGAGACTGCCAGAATAAACGAAACTTTGAGCCGCGTGGGATTTTTTTGCGAATAGGTTTCATATACCCCCCAAATCAGGCAGCCGATGGTCAGGAAGAAACAAACCACCACACCCGTGTTGAAAGGCATCCCCAATACGTTTACGGCAAAGAGCTCAAACCATCCGGCCACCTGGATAAATCCGGGATACAACCCGTAAAGCAGGAACAAAATGATCAAGAACGAGATGCCCAACGCCACCAACGACCCTTTCACGTTGCTATTGGGATATTTCTTGTAATAATAAACCAATACGATGGCCGGGATACAGAGGAGGTTCAACTGGTGTACACAAATACCTACCCCCATCAAATAGGCAATCAATACCAGGAAACGGCCCGCATAGGGTTCGTCGGCCACGGATTCCCATTTCAGAATCAGCCAAAATACAGCTGCCGTACAGAAAGAGGAGTAGGCATATACCTCTCCTTCGACGGCCGAGAACCAGAACGTATCGGAAAAGGCATATACCAGGGCACCTACCATCCCGCTACCGAGAATGGCAATCATCTTGGACAAAGAGATCTCTTCGTCATCCTGTACGATAATCTTCTTGGCCAGAGCGGTAATAGTCCAGAACAGGAACAGAATGGTACCGGCACTCAGCAATCCGGACATCAGGTTTACCAAATAGGCCACATGAGAGGGATCGGAGGTGAAATTGGCGAAGAAACGGCCCGTCAGCATGAACAAAGGGCTTCCGGGAGGGTGTCCCACCTCCTGTTTATACGCCGAGGCGATAAACTCGCCACAATCCCAAAAACTTGCCGTAGGTTCCAACGTCATAATATAGACAACAGCCGATATCAAAAAGGCGACCCATCCGAGCAAGTTATTCCAAAACTTGTATTGTTTCATATATTTTCAGTTTGCAAATTTCTACTCATTCAACCATATAAGAGGCGCAAAGATATAAAAGATATGTATAAAATTTGTTATGTAGATATTTAAGAATTGTTTTCGTCCCTAAAAATGGGGTGCTTTTCTCCGGCTTCCATCACAATTTTCGGCCGAAAAACAAGTACAATCTTTTTCTACGGAAAATCTATTTTATACTTTTGCTACCGATTAGCCATACAACACGATGCAAGCAGAAAAACCTGTCATTGAATTAACCGCCGACGGTTCGGCCACGCTCTTCCTGCCGGGACTGAACGAACATTACCATTCGGTAAAGGGGGCATTGGCCGAGTCTCTTCACGTCTATATCGAGTCGGCCCTGCGTCGGATAGAAAAGCCTGAAATCTCCCTGCTGGAAGTGGGCTTCGGAACGGGGCTGAATACATTCCTGAGCTGTTTGGAGGCTGCCCGCCGACACATCGCCATCCACTATACGACCCTGGAACTGTTTCCCCTCTCTTGCCAAGAGGCCGAAGCGTTGCATTATCCCGACTCGGTTTCACCCCAACACGCCGCCCTTTTCCGGGCGTTGCACACCGCCCGCTGGGATACTCCCGAGGAGATAACGCCTTACTTTACCTTGTACAAGCGGCAGGAAGACCTGACCTGCTGCACGTTCGACAGACTTTACGATGTCATCTATTTCGATGCTTTCGCCCCCGAAAAACAACCGGAGTTGTGGGAAGAGTCCATTTTCCGCAACCTGTTTGAACATACCGCGGCAGGAGGGGTCCTGACCACCTACTGTGCCAAAGGGGAGGTACGCAGGCGCCTGCAACGGGCCGGATTTCAGGTAGAACGGCTGGCAGGTCCCCCGGGAGGGAAAAGGGAGATTCTGCGAGGGAGCAAACCCATCATTTAAAAAAGAGTCAATACCCCCAGCGTGGCTTGCGTCCAGACCCAGTAACGGAGAAATTTTCCCAGGAGCATGGAGAGACCCACCCAAAAAACATTGGCCCTCATCAAGCCGAACGCCACTATAATCAGGTCTCCCACCACGGGAAGGAATACGAAAAAGGCCATCAGCGCCCCTTTCCCTTGCAGGAACCGCTGTGTTTTTTCCAGTTTCTGCCGGTCGATGTGCAGGTATTTCTCAATCCATTCCATTTTTCCCAGGTGTCCCACGTAGTAACAGGTCATTCCGCCCAACCAGTTCCCCGCCGTTGCTACCCAGATACAACCCCACTCATCGAACCCTGCTGCCAACAAGGCCGACATGACGATTTCCGAGCTCAACGGGATGATGCTTCCCGCCAGAAACGTAGCGATAAAAAGACCTATATAGCCCCAGTTACTAAGTTCTGAAACAAATTCCATAAGAAAAACAGGATAAAAACAGTGATAATCAAGTAGAACCAAAACACCCCCTGCCGGCCCTGAACGTGAGTAAAACAGTGGGCGGCCTGCAACGACACGCAGACTGTCAGGATGGGCAAATAGACCGGAAATCCCCTGGAATTCAGACAAATCAGCACCAATGTATAGAAAAACAACAGATTGATCATCCCGTTATAAATGCGGGTAATGATTTTATCTTCGTATTGCAGCACCGTATTTCTTGCCCAACAGAAAAAACCGATCAGCGCAATCACTGCCGTATAGACCAGCGGGAAGGAGAGATGCCGGTAGTCTATCAGCTGCAACGGGTAGAAATGGTCCACGAAGTGCTGAAAACAGAAAGAGAAATCCCAGATCACCTGAGCTGCTCCCAACAACCAGAACGGGGTAATAATACCCAACAACGAGGCCAGCAGGCATTTGAACCCGAAAGAGGCCATCTTGGCCGACCCCAGCCAAATAACCGGTATATACAAAAACAGCGAGGGATACAACACCCCTGCCGCCGAAAAAAGGAACGAAACCACATAGAGGTGCAACGGCAACCGAAACTCGGTGGAGGGGGAAAACAGTATCAAGAAAACAACCGCCAGGATAACAGCCATAAAGGTCCCGCTCAACGGTTCCAGAAAGCAGGCCGGATAGCTGCAACAGAACAGGACAAAAAAGATACCGGGCAATTTGCTTCGGGTACGGATAACATTACGCGAGTAGGCCATATACGAGAGCGCAAGTGCCGAAAAGGCAATCTCCACAAAATGCACCCCGTATGCCACCATCCGTTCTATCGAGAGCCACTCCGGTGCCTGGCATATCAACGCATCGAGCGTACGGAAGGGTTGCTCCCCCCCTCCCAGATAAGCAGCCACCACGGCAACGCCGGCCACCAGGATGGCCACCGATTGTGAATAGATACCGGATACGATATGCGATAAAGGTGTCTCTCTCATTTTCTTTCAAACATCTATCCGCCCCGCCTGCCCAACGGACAGGACAAAAAAGGGGGAGATTTACAGTTTCCCCCTCCTTAATAATTATATTATATCTAACTCTTCTTACAAATCAAACCCTATGTCCGAACGGAAATATTTCCCTTCAAACGCAATACGGCGGGCGTTTGCAAACGAAACGGCAAGGGCCTCGTCCTTATCCTTCCCGTACGAACTGACCGCCATGACACGCCCCCCGTCGGTCAAGACCGCATCGCCCGATTTTTTCGTCCCGGCATGGAACACGATGCTGTCCGAAATACAGTCGTGTCCGCTGATGGGCTTTCCCTTCTCGTATGCCTGGGGATAACCTGCGGAGACCAACATCACGGTAACGGCAGCCCTCGGATCTATCTCCAACCGTTTTTCGTGCAACGTACCGGCGGCCACCCCTTCGAGCAGTTCCACCAGATCGGAGGCGATGCGCAACATCACTACTTCCGTTTCCGGATCACCCATGCGCACGTTGTACTCTATCACCATCGGTTCTCCCTTTACGTTGATCAGCCCCAGGAAGATAAATCCCTTGTAGTCAATTTGTTCAGCTTTCAGACCTTCGATCGTAGGCTTTACAATGCGCTCTTCCACCTTCTGCATAAAGGTTTCATCGGCAAACGGGACCGGCGAAACGGCTCCCATGCCACCCGTGTTCAATCCCTTATCGCCCTCTCCTATGCGCTTGTAGTCTTTGGCTACCGGTAGTATCTTGTACGAATTTCCATCGGTCAATACAAATACGGAACACTCTATCCCCGACAGGAACTCTTCGATCACCACCGTCCGGCTGGCATCGCCGAAGCTGCCGTTCAGCATGTGGGAGAGCTCTCTCCGGGCCTCTTCCAGGTTATCGATAATCAACACACCCTTTCCGGCAGCCAACCCGTCGGCTTTCAACACATAGGGGGCCTGCAACGTTTCCAAGAAGCGGAACCCTTCGTCCAGGGTATCGACGGTAAAACTCCGGTAACGGGCCGTCGGAATCCCATGGCGCATCATAAAGGCCTTGGCAAAATCTTTACTTCCCTCCAAACGGGCTCCCGCTTTCGAAGGGCCTATCACCGGGATATGCTGCAAAGCGGCATCCGCCTTGAAATAGTCGTATATCCCCTTTACCAGCGGGTCTTCGGGCCCTACCACCACCATATCGATTTGATGACGGAGAGCAAAATCCCCGATTGCCGCAAAATCGGTTGCCCGGATGGCGACATTCTCACCGATTGAGTCTGTCCCTGCATTTCCGGGGGCAATAAAGAGCCGCTCTACCTTGGGGCTCTGTTTTATTTTCCATGCCAGTGCGCTCTCCCGACCGCCTGAGCCTAACAACAATACATTCATATCTGGTCTTTATTTTAAATAATCATCGAAATAACGGGTAATCTTTTCCTGCAAATGTACCCGGTCCCGTCCTGCCACGTTGTGCACATGGCCCGGATAGACGAAATAATCGGGATAAGTACCCGCCTCCACGCACTTTTTGAGGAAGCTCAAACTGTGCTGCCATACTACCACGGGGTCAATATCGCCGTGTATGAGCAAAAGGTGCCCTTTCAGGTTCCCAGCCTTGTTATTCAGGTTCGAGGCTTCGTACCCCTCCTTGTTGTCCTTGGGATGCCCCATGTAGCGTTCGCCGTACATCACCTCGTAATACTTCCAGTCTATCACCGGACCACCGGCCACACCCACCTTGTAGGTTTCCGGATAGGTAAGCATCAGGTTCGTGGTCATGAATCCACCGAAACTCCATCCGCAAACGCCGATGCGGTCGGCATCGACATAGGGAAGGCTTTTCAGGAAGGCGATACCCTGCATCTGGTCTTTCCCCTCTTCCTGTCCCAAGTGCAGGTAGGTGGCATTTTCAAAATCGAGACCCCGGTTGTCCGATCCCCGGTTATCTACCGTAAACAGGATATATCCCCGTTGTGCCATATAGGTATCCCACCCGCCGGCAGCCCAGCGGTACGAATCGGTAATCATCTGGGCATGAGGGCCTCCGTAAACATAAACCACTACGGGATACTTTTTGGACGGGTCAAAATCTGCCGGTTTGACCATCCGGTAATAGAGTTCGGTCTTTCCGTCGGCAGCCAGAATCGTCCCGACTTCTACCGGCGGCATCCGGTATCCTTTATAGGGATCGGAGGCCGTCAAGAGCCGTTCGCTCGTTCCCTTTTTAATGGAAATCAAATCGATGTTACGCGGCGTATCGTGGTTGCTGTATGTATCGAGAGCAAAGTCGCCCGAGCGGTTGATACGGGTACTGTGCACGCCGTTATCGGCGGTCAGGCGTATCGTTTTTCCGTTCTTCATATCCAGCCGGAAGGTGTTCCGCTCCAACGCCGATGGCTGGGTAGAGACATAGAAGAGGTAGCGTCCCGTCTTGTCGAAACCCAATACCTCGGTTACCACCCACTCTCCCTGTGTCAGCTGGCGCAACAGATTCCCCTGGGTGTCGTAAAGGTACAAATGGTTGAACCCGTCCCGTTCGCTTTGCCAGATAAACTGGTCGGGATTGTTTTTCAGGAAGAGTACCGGATGTTCAGGTTCGACGTATTTGGGATGGGTTTCGGTAAAGAGGGTCCGCACCAACGAGCCCGATTGGGCGTCGTACACGTTCAAGCGGCAACTGTCCTGATCGCGGTTGACCTCGGCGATGTAAAGCTGACTGCCGTCGGGCGACCAGGCCAGGTTGGTGAAATAACGGTCCCGGGGTGCTCCGGTTTTCAGATAGACGCTCTTCTGGGTATCGGGATAGAAGATGCCTACCGTTACGTGATGGCTGTTCATCCCCGCCATCGGATATTTCATGTTGTTGAGTTTTGCCTGTCGGGCCGAAATATCCACCAGGGGGTAATCGCCCACCGGCGTTTCGTCCATCCGGTAGAAAGCCAACGCATGACCCGTTGGAGACCAGAAAGTCCCTTTCGTAATGCCGAACTCGTTCCGGTGAACGGCCTGTCCGAAAGTGATGTTCTCGTCCTCATCCGAGGCAACGCAGATACGTTTATTCCCGTTCTCGGCAATATAGAGGGCTTTGCCGTTAGTCAACGCCATCCGGCGCGATTCGGGTTGGAAATCGAACCCTCCGTCGCCGTTCTCATAGGGAATGGCAAAATCGATCGATCGGGAGGCAGTATTGTAGCGAATGTAATTTTGGTGTGCATAAAAATCGAGTACCCCGCATTTCTCCTCTTCCAGATAGCGTGCCTGTACGCCAGGCAGGGAACTTACCGGTTTAAAGCTCCGTGCCTCCAACGCCTTGTTCAGATCGTCCAACAGGAGCAATACCCGTTTCGACTTCTTCTTGGCAGGATGGACGGCCCAGAGGGTATCGCCCCGCTGGAAGATATACTCATCGCCCATCCATTGCAACTGTTTGATGCTTTTGGGAACAAACCGGAAATAACTCTTCCCTCCGGGAATCAGGTCATCTAAGGTCAGTTGTTGAGTCTGCGATTGCAACGGCATGGTAAAAACGAATGATAGAAAAATTAACAGGATGTTGAGTGTTCGCTTTTTCATATTCAGGTTACTTTTTATCTGATTCTTTATCTTTGGCAGTTATCCGTTCCCGTTTCCCTTCGTCCCTTTTTTCGAAAACCTGTGCACTGGGAGGCAAAGAGGGTTGTTTAAATGCAATGAATTTCTCGGACTTATCGAAGTGGCGAAAAGCCTTGGGCAACTCCTCATCGTACTCCGAAGTGTTTTTTTTAGCCTTTTCCGGGAACTCCTTTTTCCGCTCCTTGGAGGCTTTTTCATGCTGCGGGAAAGGACGGCTCTCTCTTTTCCACTCCCCTTTGGGGGTAACCGGGTTATCCCAGCGGTTGTTACGGCGGCCC
This sequence comes from Candidatus Gallibacteroides avistercoris, assembly GCA_018714665.1. Taxonomy (GTDB): domain Bacteria; phylum Bacteroidota; class Bacteroidia; order Bacteroidales; family CHK158-818; genus Gallibacteroides; species Gallibacteroides avistercoris. The sequence goes on from DVNA01000111.1 coordinate 56,276, forward strand.
GACACTCCCGTTGTCCGTTGAGAAGTGTCTGCCTCTGCGGATTTCCGGTTACGAAGCGACGCTGCGCCTCCCCTGCGGTCGGCATCGGGTTTTACCTTGCCGAACCGGCCTCCCGACTCGCGAAACAGTTCGTCATCGCGCTTTCTGAACCCGCGTACCGGTTTGGCCAGCTCCCGTTTCTTGAATTCAGGGAGAGCCTCTTTCCGTCCTTTCTCGCGGAACCCGCCCGATTCTGTTTTAAAATCCTTGTATTTCCCGTCGAAAATCTCGTATTTCCGGAATTCACATTCCAACGCACCGTTCATCAGCATGATGCGGGCAGCCGGTTTCAACCCGATTTTATCGAAACATTCGTCGTGGTAGGAGATAATCCAGGCATCGTATCCCTTGAACACGTGTTTGAGCCGTTCGCCAATCATCTGGTACAGGCCGAAGAGATCCGGAGAGGAGATTCTCTCGCCATAAGGCGGGTTGGTCACCAGAATTCCCTTTTCGGGAGCCTGTTCGTATTTCTGGAAAGGCAACACGCTCAACTCCACATAGCGGGCCACACCGGCACTCTTTACGTTGTCGCGCGCCATCTGAACCGCCCGGGGAGAGATGTCCGATCCGTATATCTTATAAGCAAATTCCCGTTCCTGCGAATCGTCGTTGAAAATCGATTCAAACAGCTCCTCGTCAAAGTCTTTCCACTTTTCAAAGGCAAAACTCTGTCGATAGACTCCCGGGGCAATGTTGCAGGCTATCAACGCCGCCTCTACCAACAGCGTTCCCGAACCGCACATGGGGTCTATGAAGTTGGATTCTCCCCTCCACCCGGTTTTCAGGATCATCCCGGCAGCCAGCACCTCGTTCAAGGGAGCTTCGTTTTGGGCAACGCGGTAACCGCGCTTGTGCAGGGACTCGCCCGAACTGTCCAGCGAAAGGGTACACCGGTTCTGAGCAATATGGAGATTGAGGATGATGTCGGCATTGTTCAGGCGCACGGACGGTCGCTTCCCGTATTTTTCATTGAAATAATCGGCAATGGCATCCTTCACCCGGTAGGTAACGAACTTGGAGTGTTTGAACTCTTCGGAATAGACAACCGAGTCGATGCTGAATGTCTGGTCCGGTGTCAGGATTTTTTCCCATTGTACCTCCTTGATACGGTCATACACCTCGTCCGTATTGAGCGCGGTAAACGTATAGATGGGTTTCAGAATCCGCAAAGCGGTACGGCAACACAGATTGGCTTTGTAGAGCAACGCCTGATCTCCGGTAAAAGAGACCATGCGCCGACCGATTTCGATGTTCTCGGCTCCCAGTTGCAACAACTCTCCGGCCAGGACATCCTCCAACTCCTGAAATGTTTTGGCTATGATTTCAAATTTGTCGGTTTTCACGTTCTATGTATGGTATGTGTTGGTTCATTTTAATCCAAAATCGTCAAACCGGCTTACCGGCTGGCTTTTGTCTGTACTACCCGGGCTCCGGGTTCCACATCTTCGGTAACCCAGATATTCCCCCCCACGGTGGCATCTGCCCCGATGGTTATCCGACCCAGGATGGTGGCATTGGAGTAGATAATCACATTATCGCCGATAATGGGATGGCGCGGAATTCCCTTGATCGGATTTCCGTTCTCGTCCAGCGGGAAGCTCTTGGCTCCCAACGTAACCCCCTGGTAAATTTTGACATGATTGCCGATAATGGCCGTGGCACCAATCACCACCCCCGTACCGTGGTCTATGGTAAAATAGGAGCCGATGGTAGCCGCCGGATGGATATCGATACCCGTTTCAGAATGAGCCATCTCCGAAATCATGCGCGGAATCAACGGGACGCCCAACTCGATCAAACTATGGGCAATCCGGTAATTGCTAATGGCACGGATGGCCGGATAACAGGCAATTACCTCACCAAAACTCTCGGCTGCCGGATCACCGTTATAGGCGGCCTCCACGTCGGTAGCCAATATTTTCCGCAACTGGGGAAGCGACTCGATAAAGGCAACAGCCTTTTCCATGGACGTTTTCCGAAGCTCGTCCAGGTTGATCTCGCGAGTATGATCGCACGTAAAGCACAATCCGGCCAGAATCTGTTCGGAGAGTAAACCGATCAACCTCTCTATGTTGACACCCACATGATACCCGATCGTACCGCTATGTACATTGGCCCGTCCGAAAAAACCGGGGAAAATAAGCGAGCGGCATAATTCGACAATCTCATGCAGAACCTTTTCCGAGGGGAAAGGTTCACCATCATGATGCTGGTAGCAAATGGTTTTAAACGAATTGTAATCGGAGAGTTGTTCCACCGTCCGTTCTATCGCTTCGGCATAGTTGCATGAATACATAGTTGAGCTGTTTTCGTTGCTTTACACAATTTCCCAATTTTGCAAAGGTAAACATTCTCGCCGAATATCGGGCGGAAAAAGCACGCTTTCTCTTTAATTTAAAAAAGAAAAACTACTACTTTGACATTTCCTTTGAAATACTCTCCCGCAATACGATAACCGATTCGGGGCCCATATTAAACAGCAAATCGAGGATACTCATATCCGCCACGAAACCAAATTTCTGAGAAAACACCTGATAATAAGGTGCCGGATGAAAACCCAACCGGGTATCGTCCCCCTTGCGTTTGGGGTGAATGGCCTCCCGCAAATCTTCCTCCTGCGGCAAGGTCTCCCGCCGATAAGAGTCGGTATATGCCATATGGGGACGAATGTCGAGCAATCCGCAAACGGTTTCGCGCAACTGTTCGTTAAAATCGAACAAAAAGGTAGGGACTTTTTCAAAAAAGGGGGCAAAATCGTCCTGATAATATTCAAAATAGGGAGTGGAGTTATATGCCGACACAATGGCGTTCCAATGCAAGTGCCGCCAATTTCCATGATCGGAGACACGGATATCGCACACGGGCGTATCGGGAGAATCGGGTTTGACAATCGGCACAGAAAGGGGTAACACCCCGTTGGCTCCCACAATATGGCAGCGGTTACGGTAGGACTGTTTCTGATAATGTTCATACCGCTCCACACAAACCTGACCAAAGCGCAAGAACTGAACATAATACGATACCGGAGCCAAATAGGCTGTCGAAAGAAAAACCCGTTCCATATAAAATAAGAGATGAAAGTAAAAACCCTTTGTCGAACAAAGGGTTTTTACTTTCTATTTTTATTCCCATCAATCTTGTGTTACACGCTTAAAGAAGCGATCGAACCGGATACGTCCGTCAAACCAACCGCGATCCTTATCTATCGAAAGCCAAACGAATAACGGTTTCCCCACGATGTGATCTTCGGGCACAAAGCCCCAGGCACGCGAGTCGGCCGAGTTGTCGCGGTTATCGCCCATCATAAAATAGTAATCCATCCGGAAGGTATAAAACTTCGCCTCTTTCCCGTTGATATAGGCCTTTCCATCCTTTATTTCCAGGCTATTCCCCTCATAATTCCGAATCACCCGTTCGTAAATACGGAGGTTATCGGGAGTCAACTCTATCGAATCTCCTTTTTGAGGAATCCAGATAGGGCCGTAGTCGCAGCGGGTCCATCTGTCTTCAAAGCCGGCCGGATAAATCTGCTCGCCCCAGCCTCCGGGTTCGGGAACCATCTCCAATATCTGAGGCAGTTTCGAAGCCTTGTAATAGGCATCCAACGTCAGCGGTACCCGGTAAACGGGATTATACGTCCCGTTGCTGTTCTTGTGTAAATCCAATGCGGCAAAAATGGCCTCGGCATTGCTTTCGTTGTTCATCAGCAAACGGTCGTCCTTGCTTACTCCCAACATCCGGAAAGTTTTCTCATCCAGATATGAACCAGCTGTTTGAACGAACATATTGTATTGCAGATTTTTAGGGTCTTCTGCCCGCACATCGTTTATGAAAAGTTCATTATTAATAATCTGCAACTTGTCTCCCGGCATTCCGACTGCCCGTTTGACAAAATTCTCACGACGATCTACCGGACGGTAAACGACGTCGCCGAAAATAGCCTTGTTTTTATTTACCACATCCCAACCGTTGCGATATACCAGCTCGTGATAGTCGGGGTTGGGTACCAGGGTGGCCACCGTATCTCCTGCCGGGAAATTGAATACGACAATGTCGTTACGTTCCACCTTTCCCAATCCGGCCAACCGCTTGTAAGGCCATTGCGGCCACTCGATGTACGACTTCGTCCCGGTTATGGGCATGGTATGCTGCGCCAGGGGGAAAGACAACGGTGTGTTGGGGACACGCGGACCGTAGCTCAATTTGCTTACGAACAGGTAGTCGCCCACCAAAAGGGTCTTTTCAAGTGAGGGAGTAGGGATTTTATAGTTCTGGAAAAAGAAGGTGTTGATCAAATAGACCGCCACCAAGGCAAAGATAATGGCATCTACCCATTCCATCGTTTTTCGGATGGTCGGATTTTTCGATTTCTTCCAACCTCCCCACGGGATAAAGCGAGTCAAATAAATGTCGATAATCAGGAATATCCCCAGACACAGCCAGTAATTCCCTACCCATACCGTAAATGCCAGGTAGAGAAGGGTTACCACGGCAAACCGTATCCACCTTGATTTGGAGACGTTGCAAAAACGTCCGGCCAGCGGACAACTCTTTTTGTCTTTTTCTATCT
>DVNA01000112.1 GCA_018714665.1 Candidatus Gallibacteroides avistercoris
TTCTTATGTGTATGGACGGCCGTGCAACCTTAACGGATAATAACGGGTATAAAACAGAAATAAAACAAGGGGACACGTTCCTGATTCCGGCAAATACGCAATGGGTAGAAATTGTACCTTCCGACTCCATTAAATTGGTAGAAAGTTATATTGGATAAAAATTACAATTCGTTAAAAATCAGGATGATTCTATTTAAATTATCCTGATTTTCTATGTATAAGAACAACAAGAATAGTTTTGATTACTTCCCAATACGATAGGATAGATTTCGAATAAATATTACATTTGCAAATATTTATTCAAAGAAATCAAGACAAACAAATTTTAAAAAGGTCGTAATAAAACACACAAACAAATTAACAAGAAAATGAAAAACAAAAACATGAGCAGGAACATACTGGCTGCGTTGGGATGTTTCCTTTTGGTTGCTTGTACAACAAATAACCAAACGCTATTGGGGGCCGAAGAATCGTTGACACAATATGTTGAACCTCGCATCGGTACGGCACATTGTCGATGGTTCCATTTCGCTCCGGGGGCACTTCCTTTCGGATTGGCAAAACCAGCAGCAGCTACCAATGCAAGTTTAGGGAACAATTCTGGATGGGAAGCTACGGGATATGATTACCGCGATACCACGATTGAAGGATTTCCTTGTCTGCATGAGTTTCAGGTAGGAGGTATCGTGTTGATGCCTACCGTTGGCGAGCTAAAAACCGTTCCGGGAGCCGTCAATTCGAAAGGAGAAGGATATCGTTCAGAATTCAGTCACGATGATGAAGTAGCTACGGCCGGATACTATTCCGTTCTATTAAAGGATTATAACATCAAGGCCGAGCTAACAGCTACAAAGCGAGTTGCTTATCAGCGATTTACATTCCCTGAAAGCGGTGAGAGCCACATTCTGTTCGATATAGGAAACCGCCAAGGTGAAAGCGGTCCGGCCGTCGATGCCGAAGTAACTGTTTGTAGCAATGACCTGGTGGAAGGTTGGGTAAAGACTTTACCGGAATACAGCAAAAAATACCAAGACGGAGCAACGGTTACTATGTTTTTTTCCGCAAAACTGGACAAAGAGGCTGAATCATTCGGTACGTTTATCAAGGAAGATGTAAAAGCCGGACAACCTACTATAAAAGGAGTCGGAGCAGGAGCGTACCTGAATTATCAGACAAAGGCGGGAGAAACGATTACAGCCAAAGTAGGACTTTCCTATACTTCTGTTGAAAATGCCCGGTTGAATCGCGAAAAAGAGACCGACAATGACCGGCTTACGTTCGATCAGGTACGTGAAGCTTCTCACCAAACGTGGGAAGAGTATCTGGGCCGGATTCGTGTTGAAACACCTGTCAAAGAAGATAAGATAAAATTCTATACCGGTTTGTATCACGCTATTCTGGGACGCGGTTTGGCCAGCGATATCAATGGAGCCTATCCGAAAAATGACGGTACGATAGGCCAGCTTCCGATGGAAAACGGAGAACCGAAATTTTCATTTTACAACACAGACGGTATTTGGGGTGGACAATGGAACCTGATTCAAGTCTGGGCATTGGCATATCCGGAGTATTTGTCGGATTACGTCAGTACACATTTGCAAGTTTATAAAGATGCCGGATGGTTGGGCGACGGGATTGCTTGTAGCCGTTACGTTTCGGGTGTCGGTACCAATCAGTTAGGGAATGTCATAGCAGCGGCCTATTTGTGCGGTATCCGCGATTTTGATGTAGAAACGGCCTATGCGGCAGCCCGTAAAAATGAATTGGATGGCGAGAATCGTCCCATGGGAGCCGGCAAACTGGATACAGACCAGTTTGTTAAATATGGATATGTCCCACACAAAGACCAAGGAGAAGGTGCCCTTGAATTATGGATGTTCTCGGCCTCGCATACGTTGGAATATTCTTTCGGAGCTTATGCCGTAGCTCAGATGGCCAAAGAGTTGGGCAAAATGGACGATTATAACCAATTGATGGATTTATCGAAAGGCTGGGAACGTATTTATAACGAAGAGACTGATTTAATCCAGCCGAAACTGGAAAACGGACAGTTTATCGAAAACTTCGATCCGATGCAAGTATGGAGAGGTTTCCAGGAAGGGAATGCCTATCAATATACGTTCTACATACCGCATGATGCCAAGGCGCTGATACAGAAGATGGGTAAAGAAGAATTCACCCAACGGTTGGATAGTATTTTCATCATTTCACAAGATATGATTTTCAGTGGAGGTAAAACCATTGATGCCTTTGCCGGACTGAGAACATACTACAACCAGGGCAATCAACCGTGTTTGCATATCTCTTGGCTGTTTAATCAGGCTGAACGATATGACTTGACTCAGAAATGGGTACGTGCTATCCTAGACGAATTTTACGGTACGGATGGTATTCACGGCTACGGTTACGGACAAGACGAAGATCAAGGCCAGTTAGGCGCTTGGTATGTTATTTCTTCTTTGGGAATGTTCGATATAAAAGGGTTGGCTTCCATCGATCCTACGTTTGCGTTGGGTAGTACTTTGTTCGACAAAGTAACCATCCAATTGAATAAGGATTATTATCCGGGCGATACCTTTGTCATTGAAGCTACCAACAACGACAAACAACACATTTATGTAAAGAAATACGAATTGAATGGAAAAACATTGTCCGTACCGGAGATAAAATTCAAGGATGTAGTGAAAGGTGGTCATCTCTCTGTTGAAATGACAGATACCCCTACTTTATAACACTATAAACACTCCATTGCGCAATTAGCAATAGAGCATAAGAAGAATCTGGTATTTTATTCAGAATACCAGATTCTTCTTGTTGTATTTAGCCTCTTGTTTCCGGGCTGTTTTGTGATTCTATTAAGGCTGAGGTGTTACCGTTAATCGATAAAAGATATTAAAAAGATCCAATCGACCACAGGTGATTTCATTTGCAAAATATATGAATTGGCTGTTTGACAATAGCCGTTATTTCTCCTGTTTCAATACACCAACCATCCCTGCTGATCCGGTATATAAACATTCCGTTGAGCTTAACGGGACGACAGTATTAATTAATGAATTGGATTTTTTATGTCGCCACAACAATTTTCCGGTATCGGCTTCAAGGGCAAATATCTCTCCACGCATGGTACTGCCAAAAACAACATTCTCTTTTTCTACCAACATGGATGGCATCAATTCATAACCATATCCTACGTACGTAGCCCATAGCTTTTGTGGCTTGTCCGATACGGCAGAAAAACAGACAACGCTATCCTCCATGGTTTTACAATAGATTCTACTATTGTCGGCCGAGATGCCGATCATCTCCCGCACGTGCGACTGGTTGGTCCGCCATACGGTCTCTCCCGTCTGCTCGTCTATTGCAGACAACACCCTGTCAGGGGCTACAATGAATACCTTTCCATGGGCAGCCACCGGCCAAACTGCGGCCGGAGAAAAATGCATACCCTTGCGGGGACCTTGCCATTTCCAGCATAACTCTCCGCTCCTTTTATCCAATGCATACAGGTAACTGTCCCAAGCACCGAATATAACCTTATCCTGAAACAGCAAAGGTTTCGTTTCGACGTATCCGTTCAAACCGGCAAAAGACCATCTCTCTCTCCCGGTCTTTATCTCTATGGCCCGGAATATACCGTCGCTTCCGCCGATATAGGCAATACCTTTTTCTACGGTTACAGCTCCTAAGACCGGACGAGTGGTAGCAAGCGTCCATAATAACTTCCCGTTCCGGGCATTGAGCCCGTATATATTATTGTCGGCCGATCCGAATACAACGATGTCTTCATCAACAGCCGGAGTACCTACAATCCGGTTCTGTGTCTGAAATTGCCAGATTCTCTTTCCATCTTTCAACCGGAAACAACTTAAAACGCCCAAATCATCCCCTACATAAATCCGTTTGTCATACAATACGGGAGAAGAGTAGATAGCATTACCGGTCTCCACGGTCCAACGTTCTTCTATTTGAGGATAAGTGTCATTTATTGAAAAATCGGGACGCTCATACGGTGTTGTATCTGCTGAATAATAGGAATGTTTAAATGAATATCCTCCCCACTTGCGAGGAGACTCCCCTATTAAATGTTCATACACCAGAATTGAATCGGAAGTAACCTCGTATAATGAATATCCACCCAGATGTTCTCTGTCCCTCAATGTAGAACGGTTAATGATAGCCGGAATACCATCATATTGTGCCAGGCGGTTTGCGTGATAATGCCCGCTCAGGATAGCTTTAATGTTATATGGTCGGATAAGATCGGTTACTTCGTACCAGTTGTCGACATCGCCTTTTAACAACGGATAATGCGTAATGATAATCACCGGTTTCTCTTTCTCGGCCTTTTGTAAATGATCTTTCAGCCAACTAATATCTTGCGGAGCTACGTGCCCTTCGGCCATTCGGATAACGGGCCCGGTATTAAACCCCAAGAATAATATCCCACGGTGTTCAAACTGAAAACGGTCAGACCCGAATATCCTTCCGAAATCGGTTGCTCCGGATTCACTCCATTTGGTTTCATGATTTCCCGAGGTTACGTAATATTTAGGTTTAAGTCCGTCCAATATGTGTTTCGCCTTTTCGAGAGACGAGCGGTCGCCCGTCTCGCTCAGATCGCCCGAAACAATCACAAAATCGATACCAGGGGTACGATTGATCTGTTCGATAACATGTCGTACGTCGTTTTCGGCGACGGAGTCGGCTGTTATATGCAGGTCTGACATCAAAGCAAATTTAAATGTCTGCCCTTGTACCGATACGACCCAGAATAGAAATGTGAAAAGGGTCCAAAATAAAGATTTCATCAGATAGTGTTTTGTTTCGACAGCTAAGATACAATACTTTTTCGATGAAAAAACAATTTGTACTCCATCGTAAATAAATTATGGTTAGGTTGAATATATTTGCGTATCAACAACTATTTTGAATAATTTCACAAAGTGGCGGTATTTTTCTTAAACGATATAAAGGAGATTCTCGCAGGAAAGAATTATATTTGCAATATAACAATAAAAAAACTATGAGAACGCTACGGAAATTTACGATTCTTTCGATAATATGCTCAGCAGTCCTAATCGGATGTAAAGATGAGAAAATCTTAAAAGACAACGACTTGTCATTCGATACCTATAAAATCGGAAAAAAACAACACCTGCTTAACGATACGACAAAAGCGGCTTGTAATTTTCAACTGACCATGACTTTTCCGGATAAATATCCGAATGAAGAACTTTTGAAGAAAATACAAAAAGAATTTATTATCACTTTTATTGGAGAAAAATACGAAAACTTGGCTCCCAAAGAAGCCGCCAACAAATATGAAACAGATTATATAGCAGACTATATGTCGTTGGAAAACATCTATAAAGAAGAGCCGGAAAATTCCGGAGCATGGATGAACTATGAACAAATATTGGACAACAAGATTCTGTTCAACAAGAACGATTTTTTAAGTTATGGTGTAAACCTCTATACCTTTACCGGAGGAGCACATGGCATGAGTTCGACCGTCTTTCAGGTCTTGAACCTAAAAACGGCTGCCCCCATCAAGCTAAACGATATATTTGAAGACCGCAACCTTGATAAAGTAGGTGAACTTATCAGGATGTCATTGGCACAGAAATTAGGCTATAACGCCATTTCCAAACTTGAAGATGACGGTTACGACGTTGCAGCCATCGTCCCGACCGAGAATTTCTATATAAATGAAACCGGCATTACGTGGTTATACAATCCATATGAAATAGCGGCGTACGTCGTAGGAAAATCCGAGATCATTGTTCCCTATGCCGATTTGCTCATTTATATAAACGAAGATAGTGCCGTATATCCTCTGGCCAAAATGCAATCTAACAATTAAAAAATATGGCCATAGCAATTATCGAAAAATACTTTCCGAAAATAACGGTTGATCAGAAAGAACAATTCAACGCCTTGGGGCAACTATATCCAGAGTGGAATGAAAAAATAAATGTCATATCCCGAAAAGATATAGACAACCTGTATGAACACCATATTCTACACTCATTGGGTATTGCCAAAGTCTTTTCTCCTAAACCGGATACCTCGTTTATGGATGTCGGTACGGGAGGAGGTTTTCCCGGTATTCCATTGGCGATTTTATTTCCCGAATGTAACTTTTATTTGATAGACCGCATCGGGAAGAAAATAAAAGTAGCCGAAGAGATTGCCCAAAACATTGGATTAAAAAACGTAGCTTTTCGCCATGCCGGCGTAGAAGAAGAGAAACAAACCTTCGATTTTGTTTTGAGCCGGGCCGTTATGCCACTTTCCGATTTGGTACGCCTTGTCCGGAAAAACATCAAAAAAGAGCAGAAAAACGCCTTGCCTAACGGAGTGTTGTGTCTAAAAGGCGGAGACTTGCAGGCAGAGATACATCCCTTTAAAAAGACTTCCCTGCTGTTTGATTTGGGCAACTATTTTAACGAAGACTTTTTTAAGACTAAAAAAGTGGTGTATGTCCAGGTATCTAAATCATAAAAACAGATGACATGGTAATCAAAAAATTTGAGTTCAACCCTTTTCCTGTAAACACCTATGTTTTATGGGATGAAAAAAGCAAAGAGGCTGTTATCATAGATGCCGGTTGCTATTTTGAAGAAG
>DVNA01000011.1 GCA_018714665.1 Candidatus Gallibacteroides avistercoris
GATGGTGGCGGACGTATAACTCTTCGGGGGTATATGCCGATAATGAATATGTCCCGGGGAGGTCGTAAATATTGAACCGATACTCGTTGTATTCAAAGAAACCTTTTTTTGCATCGACCGTTACGCCGCTATAATTTCCTACGTGTTCGTGCATTCCAGAAACATAGTTGAACAAAGAGGTCTTTCCGCAGTTGGGATTTCCTACCAATGCAACATTAATGGTTCGTTCCTGCTTATGGGCAAGGGTATGCAGAAACATTTCTTTGTCTGGATTGTCAGGCAGAACAGTACTTCCGTTCATTTCCTGGGCTTCTTCGGGCGTAATAACCTCTATCATGGAGGCTTCGCTTTGGCGCAGCGATACCTCATAATCCATGATTTTATATTTGATGGGATCTTTTAAAGGAGCGTTTTGGAGTACAGTTACTTTTTTCCCTTTTACAAATCCCATTTCAAGGATTCTCTTTCGGAAAGCTCCATGCCCCAGAACCTTTACGATAATTCCTTCTTCTCCATTTTTTAAATTAGAAAGGCGCATATTTTATTTACGGATATTTTCTTAATTATTAAAATTTCCGCAAAGATGCTTATTTATTTTGATTCTACATAATTTTAGAGCGTTTTATTTATATGCAATTTAAATAAGAGGGTGTTTTTTCAAGTTAAAAATTTTAATGATTGTCTATTGATCCTTGTATTTCCTTTTCGGATTTCGGGGAAACCACCCTTTTATTACTCGATCTTCCTGTTCAAAGACTTCTTTTATGGTCCAAAATGAAGAGAAAGCAAATACGCCTAATATGGCAGACCAGAATATGGATTCTACATACAAGGATAGGGCAACTCCGGCAATACCCAGAATCAAAAAAATCCACCAGCATTTAGTTCCCCAATAGTATTCTGCTTTGACAACTATCGGATGAAATATTCCGATGATAAGGAACGTACAAATACCTATAAGTAATCCTTCCAAATGCAGGGAAGATAAAAAATTCATCATAAACGGTTTAAATATTTAGAGGTAGTCTATTATAGACTACCTCTAAGATAACATAAAAGTTTTAGAAATTGTTTTTCTTGATTTCGAAATGGGCTTGAGGATGCAAGCAAGCCGGACAAACTTCGGGAGCCTCTTTTCCTACATGTATGTATCCGCAGTTTCTGCATTGCCATACTACCTCTCCCTCTTTGGCAAACACCTGTGCTGTTTCTATGTTCTTCACAAAGGCGCGGTATCTTTCTTCGTGTCCCTTTTCGGCAACACTGATGTTTCTGTACATAGCGGCTATTTCAGGAAATCCTTCTGCTTCGGCAACATCAGCAAAGTGAGGATACAGCTCTGCCCACTCTTCATGTTCGCCGCTGGCTGCTGCTTGAAGATTGTCAAGTGTCTTTCCGATTACTCCGGCAGGATATGAAGCGGTGATCTCAACCATCCCTCCTTCTAAATATTTGAACATCCGTTTAGCATGTTCTTTTTCCTGATCGGCCGTTTCTGTAAAGATGGCAGCTATTTGTTCATAACCCTCTTTTTTGGCGACACTGGCAAAATAGGTGTAACGGTTTCTTGCTTGGGATTCTCCGGCAAACGATGTCAATAAATTCTTTTCAGTCTGTGTTCCTTTGATACTTTTCATAACCTTTGATGTTTTTTGTGTGAGTAATTATTTTTTTCTTTTTACAAAGAAAGAGAAAATCTTTTATGTGAAGGCATATTCCTTATCAAATGTTTTTATATCGGAATAAGATTTTTTTATATAAAACAAGGAGGATGATCTGCACAAACAAATCATCCTCCTCGATTCGTAATTGGGAATAAAATTATTTTATCAGCTCTCCTAATACTTGGGTTAATTTTTCGCTATTCAGGTATTTGGCAATAATTGTACCATTGGGATCAATCAACAGAACATGGGGAATGGCATTAATACCATAAACCGTGTTTGCCGCAGAATTCCATCCTTTCAAGTCTGACATATGATTCCAGGACAATCCTAATTCCTTGATACCGCTGACCCATTTGTCTTTTTCCTGGTCGAGAGAGATTCCTAAGAAATCAACCCCTTTATCTTTGTATGCTTTGTATATCTCTACCATAGCCGGAGCTTCTGCACGGCACGGGGGACACCAAGATGCCCAGAAATCTACTACCAGGTATTTCCCTTTCCCCGCAAAGTCAGACAGTTTTACCTCTTTGCCATTGACATCCTGCATGGTCAGTTCAACAAACGGTTTCCCAATAGTAACGCTTTTCAGGATTTCTGCCCGTTTTACGAAATTGTCTATTCTGGGGAATGCTTTGAATTTGGGCCCGGCGGCATCGATAATTTCAATAACATCGCTTTCGTCCAGGTTCTGGTTACTAATTAGGAAAATGTAGGCTCCCACTTCATTATCCAGATTCCCATTCATGATAAAACTTTTGTTAATATCGTTTACAGAATCTAAGATTGTTTCGTATTGGGTATTCAAGGCTTTTTCTTCTTCTTTTGTAAGAGTACCTGCTGAATTTTTTGACCAGAAGGTCATCATAATATCCCGTAAACGATTGTCATAAGGAGACATCATCTTTTTATAATTCTGGAAAATATCGTTTGATGCTGTTCCAGTAACGGTAGAAACAGAGTCTATGACAACATTCATATTACCATTTTCCAAGAAAATGGGCAATGAAGTCATCGTGGCATTGTTCAGTTTGATACCGTTTAACTTGAACAGAATCCATTTTAATTCAATCGAATCTTGTTTTCCAGTAAAAACAAATTTTCCGTTTTCAACTTTGGCGCTATCCAAATATTCCAGTGTGTTTCCTTTTTGCTCAGCCAGATAGACATTTAGACCTTCTAATTCGGGATTTTCTACTTTTCCGGTAATTTTATATGAGTCTGCCGGACCGCAACTGCTCATAAAAGCGAGAACGCCTAAAAAAATAAAAATTTTACGCATAATTTTCTTCTTATTAAATTAATAGTTTTTTCATATTCAGGCAGATAGGTTTAGTTAATGTTTTGTTTCTCAACCTTTTTCCCTTTTGCAAAGATAGGTATTCTGATTATATTATCTACTCCGATGGCTAATTTATTTCAAAAAAAATCAAGGTTTTTATCCAACCCACATAAATACCTGTTTATAAATAAAATAGCCGCAATTTAAGATTGTGGCTATTGTTATAAATGTATTATATCTCTTATTCCCATTCTATGGTTGCACTGGGTTTTGGCGACATATCGAAACATACCCGATTGACATTCTTGACTTCTTTCAATATCCGGTCTGTGATTTTCATCAAGATAGGCCATTCTACCGGTTCTATGGTAGCGGTCATGGCATCGACCGTGTTGACGGCACGGATTATAACCGGCCACTCAAAAGAACGGGCATTGTCTCTTACCCCTACTGATTTAAAGTCGGGTACAATGGTAAAATATTGCCATACTTTTTTGTCTAATCCGGCTATTTGAAACTCTTCTCGTAGAATAGCGTCCGATTCACGTACGGCTTCGAGACGGTCACGTGTGATGGCACCCAAACAACGAACGCCTAATCCAGGACCGGGGAAAGGTTGACGATAGACCATTTCATATGGTAATCCAAGTTCTACACCGCAAGCGCGGACTTCATCTTTGAACAGCTGGCGTAACGGTTCTACCAGTTCAAATTTCAGGTCCTCGGGCAGTCCTCCTACGTTGTGGTGCGATTTAACCATTTTTGCCGTTTTTGTTCCGCTTTCAACAATATCGGGATAGATAGTTCCTTGTCCCAGATAGTCGATTCCATCCAGTTTACGGGCCTCTTCTTCAAATACGCGGATAAATTCTCCTCCGATAATTTTTCTTTTCTTTTCAGGATCGGCTACACCGGCCAATTTATCTAAGAAACGGTCAGTCGCATCGACATATATCAGATTGGCATTCAACTGATTTTTGAAAACTTCAATGACTGCCTCGGACTCTCCCTTACGCATCAATCCATGATTTACATGTACGCAAACCAGATTGTTTCCAATAGCTTTCAGCAACAGTGCAGCTACCACAGAACTATCTACTCCTCCTGACAGGGCCAACAATACTTTTTTATTGCCAACCTGACGTTTAATCAGTTCTATCTGGTCATTAACGAAATTGGTCATGTTCCAATTTGCTTCGGCTTTACAAGTGTCGAATACAAAACTTTTTACAGCACTTTTGATATTTTCGACATCGTTGGTAAATTCGGGTAGTTTTATTGAGCAACGGGCTTTGTCATGTCCGGCTGCGATAACGGGAATTCCCGCATCGTATATCTCGGGGTTTACATCAATCTCTACGCCGTCTATCACATTGTTAGGACCTCCGTTAATAATAATACCCTTAACATTGGGTAGCGCTTTCAACTCTTTTACGGTAATATCGTGCGGATATATTTCGCTATATACGCCCAATGCCCGGATGGCTCTGGCCAGTACGGTATTTTCGTGGCTTCCTAAGTCCAAGATGACAATCATGTCTTGTTTCATATATTTCGTATTTTGGGGTTTGAATCTAAATGTTTTGTTATTCCCACTCGATTGTAGCTGGCGGTTTGGAACTGATGTCATAGACAACTCGGTTAACACCTTTTACTTTGTTGATAATTTCGTTCGAGGTATGGGCTAAGAAATCATACGGGAGATGGGCCCAATCGGCTGTCATTCCGTCGGTAGAAATAACGGCTCGCAATGCGATAACATTTTCATACGTACGTTCATCGCCCATAACACCGACCGATTGTACCGACAACAAGATAGCTCCGGCCTGCCATACCTTATCGTACAGGTTGTTGTCTCTAAGTCCTTGTATAAAAATATGGTCGGCATCTTGCAATATCCGGACCTTTTCGGGGGTAACATCTCCTAAGATACGAACACCCAATCCGGGGCCGGGGAAAGGATGGCGACTGATCAGCTCTGGACTGATCCCTAATTCCCGACCAACCCGGCGCACTTCGTCTTTAAACAAAAGCCGAAGCGGTTCAACGATTTTCAGGTTCATTTTTTCCGGCAAACCTCCCACGTTGTGATGCGATTTGATGACCATCCCCGTAATGGATAGAGATTCGATAACATCGGGATAGATCGTCCCTTGTGCTAACCATTTTATATCTTTTAATTTTTGCGCTTCACAGTCGAAAACGTCTATAAATCCTTTTCCAATAATTTTTCGCTTTTGCTCAGGTTCCTTTACCCCCTGCAATGCGGCATAAAACTGCACCTTAGCATCAATCCCGATAACATTAAGCCCCATATGCTCATAATTTTTCAGGACATTTTCAAATTCGTTTTTTCTGAGCAATCCGTTATCAACAAAGATACATGTCAAATTTTTACCAATGGCTTTATTCAACAATACGGCGGCGACAGTAGAATCGACTCCTCCGGAAAGGGCCAGAACGACTTTATCGTTACCTAATTTCGATTGCAATTCGGCAACGGTTGTTTTAATGAACGATG
>DVNA01000012.1 GCA_018714665.1 Candidatus Gallibacteroides avistercoris
GGAGGAGAGATTATCCGGGAATTTAACAAGACAGGATTATGCAATATCGTAGCCCTTTGCGACGTGGATATGGGAGCACCTCAGACGCAAGAAAACATGAAGTTATTCCCTAATGCCAAGCAGTATAAGGATTTCCGCAAGATGTTCGACGAAATGGCCGATCAGATCGATGCCGTAACCGTTGGAGTCCCGGACTTTGCCCATTTCCCCATCACCATATTGGCCATGTCGTTGGGCAAGCACGTTTATACCGAAAAACCGTTGGCCCGAACTTTCGATGAGATAGAGCGCCTGATAGCCGCCGAAAAGAAATACGGCGTGGTAACGCAGATGGGCAACCAGGGACACTCCGAAGCCAACTATTTCCAGTTCAAGGCATGGAAAGAGGCAGGTATCATCAAAGATGTAACAGCCATTACCGCCCACATGAACAACTCCCGTCGTTGGCACGGCTGGGACCCCAATATTACCCATATGCCCGATGCAATGCCTCTGCCTGAAACCCTCGATTGGGATACCTGGTTGATGGCACAACCTTTCCACGAATACAACAAAGATTATGTAAACGGGCAATGGCGTTGCTGGTACGATTTCGGTATGGGTGCGTTGGGAGACTGGGGCGCTCATATCCTGGATACGGCACACCAGTTCCTCGAACTGGGCCTGCCTACCGAAGTAAGTATGTTGCGGGCAGAAGGACATAACCCCTTCTTCTTCCCCATGTCATCGACCATCTTGTTCAAGTTCCCGGCCCGAGGGGAGATGCCGGCGGTAGATGTAACCTGGTATGACGGGCTCGACAATATCCCGCCCGTTCCCGAAGGATACGGTAATTTGGAGCTCGACCCGAACATCCCGCCCGTGGGTAACGGCAAGATACAGCCGGCCAAACTGAATCCCGGAAAGATAATCTACTCCAAGGACCTGATTTTCAAAGGTGGCTCTCACGGAAGTACCCTCTCCATTATTCCCGAAGAAAAGGCGAAGGAGATGGCTCCCAATTTGCCCGAAGTACCCAAAAGCCCCTCCAACCACTATAAGAATTTCTTGTTGGCTTGTCAGGGTGTAGAAGAACCTCGGTCGCCGTTCAGCATTGCCGGACCGTTGAGTCAGGTATTTTGTTTGGGTGTGTTGGCACAATGGCTCAATACCAAACTGACGTTCGATCCGGTAACCAAGAAAATTACCAACAACGATAAAGCCAACCAGTTGTTGATCGGTCCCGAACCGCGCAAAGGATGGGAAGAGTTCTACAAGCTATAAATAATTAGAGATACAGTAGTGAACATTCGGTCGAGAAGATTTGATGCTTCTCGGCCGAATTTTTATAGGTGTGGCGGGTATGAAAAAGTTCCTATTCGGCAGGACAAGCCGATAAGAAGTCGGCCACCACAAAAGTACTGCCTCCCACAAAGATGAAATCCTCCTTGTCGCTTTCACAGAGGGCTTGCCGGTATGCTTCCTGTACGGACGAAAAAGCCTTTCCGTTTAGTCCGTGTACGGCGGCCATACGTTGTATTTCGCAAGCAGGCAACGCACGTTTTACGCTGGCCTGGGTAAAATAGTAAACAGCATCTCGGGGTAACATCCTGAGCACGCCGTTTATATCCTTGTCGTTCACCATCCCGATAACGATGCGCAACTGTTTGCAGGGAGTTTGTTTCAGTTGCCGCACGATGTAAGCCATACCTCCGGTATTATGACCGGTATCGCAGATGGTGAGGGGAGAGGTTGCCGTTTTTTGCCAACGCCCTTGCAATCCGGTAATTTCTATCACCTGAGCAAAACCTTGATACACGGCATCTGTCGGGATAGCGTATCCCGATTGTTTCAGCACAGATATGGCTGTCAATACCGTAGCCGCGTTTTTCTCTTGGCAATATCCGCCCAGTTCTCCTGTCAGGTTGGGGTATTCGGCCGAGTCGAACCGCCATTGTCCCGAATCGGTAATAAGAGATTGGGCGATGTCGTTTTCCGTATCGGCAAAATGAATCTCTGCACCTTGCCGGTTGGCCGTTTCCGTAAAAACCTGTTTTACCTCACCCTCGGCCTCTCCTATGACAACCGGTACGCCGGGTTTGATGATACCCGCCTTTTCGCGGGCAATGTCGGTCAAGGTGTTCCCTAAGAATTGCGTATGGTCGAAACTGATGTTTGTAATGATAGAGATGTCGGGCGTAATGATGTTTGTGCTGTCCAATCTTCCGCCCAGGCCTACCTCGATAACCGCTACATCCACCTTTTCCGAAGCAAAAAAGTCAAAGGCCAGCATCATGGTCAACTCAAAAAACGAAGGGGTAATATGGCGTGTCGCCTCCAAATGTTTTTCAGTAAACGCGGTAATGTATGATCTGGGAATCATTTGGCCGTTGATGCGGATACGTTCCCTGAAATCGACCAAATGAGGAGAAGTATATAATCCCACCTTATAGCCGCTTTTTTGCAGGATAGCCGCTAACAGGTGCGAGGTAGAACCCTTGCCGTTTGTCCCGCCCACATGAATGGTGCGGAAACGCGTATGCGGATGCCCGAAATATTGGTCCAAAGCCAAGCTGTTTCCCAACCCCGGTTTATAGGCCGCAGCTCCCACCTGTTGGAATACGGGCAGCTGGTTGTACAGGTATTGAAGTGTCTCTTCGTAAGTCATGTTCGTATGTCGTAAAACTATCTGACGAAGGTACGAATTATTTTAGTTAGGAGAAGAGGCTGACGGCGAAATAAAAAGCAACCGGTTCCGAAAACATTTTTAACTTCGTTTATGCTAATAATAAAATAGAATTTAATATATTTGGGAAACGGGATCAGGGAGGAGTCCTGCCCGGCGAGGTTTTGAGTATTCACGTTTAAATCAGCATTACTATGGGAGCAAAAAAAAATTTTGTATTGGATACCAACGTGTTGTTGCACGATTATAAATGTCTGTTCAATTTTCAGGATAACGATATCTATATCCCCATTGCCGTATTGGAAGAGCTCGATAAGTTCAAGAAAGGCAATGATCAAATCAATTTCAATGCCCGTGAGCTGGTTCGGGAGTTGGATGAAATTACAGACGATGACCTGTTTAGCAAAGGTGCCAGTTTAGGGCCCGATCTGGGCCGGCTGTCGGTTGTTGTAGGAGCTCCCTATGCCAAGGAGGTGGCAGAGTCCTTCCCCGAACGACGTCCTGATCATCTGATTCTTTCCGATACCCTTTACATTGCCAAAAAGCATCCGACGATGAAAACCATTTTGGTAACCAAAGATGTGAATTTGCGGATGAAAGCCCGTTCGTTGGGTATCTTGACGGAAAATTACACCAACGATGCCGTCAAAAACATCGATATTTTCGAGTCGGAACATCGAACCGTTTACGTAAGTAGCGATACGGTTGATGCCCTTTACAAATCGGCAGCCGGAATTCCGGCAGAAGAGTTGCCCTTGGAAGAACCGTTGGACCCGAACGAATGTTTCCTTTTGTCGAGCGAACGCTCCTCGGTCATGGTCCGTTATTTCCAGGGAGACAAACGGGTGAAGAAAATCAACAAGACAAAAAGTTTCGGTATCGAGCCACGCAATGCAGAACAGACCTTTGCCCTTGAAGTTTTGAACGATCCTTCCGTCAGTCTGGTAGCCGTTACCGGGAAAGCCGGTACCGGGAAAACCCTGTTGGCATTGGCCGCGGCCCTGCAACAGAGCAAATCGTACAAACAGATATTGCTGGCACGTCCCATTGTGGCCCTGGCCAACAAAGATATGGGATTCCTGCCCGGAGACGAAAAGCAGAAGATAGCCCCCTATATGCAGCCTTTGTTCGACAATTTGAATGTCATCAAACATCAATTCTCATTGGACGGTAGCGATTACCGTTATTTGCAGGAGATACAGGACAGCGGCAAATTGGTTATCGAGGCGTTGGCCTATATCCGGGGGCGTAGTCTGTCGGAAACCTACTGCATTATAGACGAGGCACAGAACCTGACGCCGCACGAAATAA
The DNA here is from genome assembly GCA_018714665.1 of Candidatus Gallibacteroides avistercoris. GTDB lineage: Bacteria > Bacteroidota > Bacteroidia > Bacteroidales > CHK158-818 > Gallibacteroides > Gallibacteroides avistercoris. The sequence goes on from DVNA01000012.1 coordinate 3,977, forward strand.
AAACCATCATCACCCGGGCCGGAGAAGGTACCAAGATGGTCTTTACCGGTGATATCCAACAGATAGACTCGCCTTACCTCGACTCGCAGTCGAACGGATTGGTTTATATGATAGACAAGATGAAAGGTCAAGACCTTTTCTGCCATATCAACCTGATAAAAGGAGAACGTAGCCGTTTGGCCGAGCTGGCAAGTAATGTGTTGTAACCATTATATATTCTTAAAACAAAAGCCGGACAAACTGATTTGTCCGGCTTTTGTTTTAACATTCTGGACTGTTACGGCATGGAGATTTCTCCATTGGCAGCTTGCGGATTCTCTTTCAGCCATATCCGGTACAGTTCAAAAAAAGTAGGAGCGTCCAATAACTCAACGTTCGGTTTCAGTTGTTTGAGTTCGTCCATCACCTGTACGTACCAGGTAGGCGTTTTCAAGATGTTGCGGAACCAGTGAAACGGGATGGGCCGTTTATCTATCCTGCCGATAATGTGATGAGCCGCATCTTTGGGGTCGGTTTCCATAACATCGTCGTCCGATTTAAGTACCGGCATATTGTTGTGTAGCAGTGTTAGGGGAACCTTCTGCGGGACAATTCCGTTGGGGCTGAACGTTTCGTATGCATCCAAACCTTTTGAGGAAAGGCCCGGGGCTTCTCCATCAATTACGAATCCGGTGATGGTCAGGCCCCATCTTTTGTAGAAAGGTTTGCAGTGGTTGGCCCAGGCCGATACACCGCTGAGCAGTCCCGATATTTCACGGGGGGCTTGCAACATCCCCGGCATCAGGTATCCGGCTCCGTTGTCGGCTGCTGCAAAATAGTCGTTGGGAGTAGCTGTTTCTCTGAAATTGTGCATGACCTGCGGAGCCCGTGTTTCCAATACCGGGCTGATACACCACATCAACGGGATTTTTCCTCTGTTGGGATCGTCCCAGATCGTTGGTGTACGTTGGGTAATCCATGAAGATGCATCGTAGTCGCCGACGTAGAAAATCATAAATTCCCGTCCTCTGAAATCAACCTTACCTTCGGGGGTCAGGTATCCCCGTTCTTTCAACTCTTTTTCCGTCACCCATTTTTGCGGATACTCCTTTTTTAGAGGAAAATGTTGCCAGAACGAAGCGTTTGCCATGGCTCCGTATGCAATGGCGTCAGCATCCTTAAAAGCGTTGTATGCGCTGATGATACGAGAAAATTCCCATTCCGTCGCTACATCTTCGTGTTTTCCTCCGGCATGTTGGGTGTATTTGAAAGCCCAGGCCGGGAATCCGCCGATGTAACAGAACCGTTCTCCCTGGTTTATCTTGTATGCCGTTTCCAAAAACTCTTTCAATGTAGCCAGGTCGGTACCGACAACCTGTGTTGTATCGTCGGTAGCCGGCTCATCTCCCCAGGGGGAGAGGTCGAAAAAGAAGGCGTGTCTGCTGACAAAAAAATCGTGATTGGTCAGGGTATGGTGGTTGATAACGGCATTATGTGGATGCTCCCTCCATTTCTGATCTATATAGTAGGCTGCATAAGAAGCATTGCATTTGCCCTTTTTCATGTAGTTTTCAATGAACCATATATAAGGATCGTTTTTTACCGATCCGGTAGATAACCGGTCGGTTTCGGGAATAGTACCTTTTCCTGTAAACAGAGAAGATCCGTCCGGGTTTACTAACCATACCTTAACCTTTATTTTAGGACCGTTTTCTATCAGGCGCTGGTAGAGGCTGTTCGGTCTTTCATCGTATCGTACAGCTATCAGGTTGTCGCATCCGGCTACGGCCGATGCCACGTTGCTGGTCGAAGCTACCCGGCTGTCGTAAACAACAGCCCCGTTGATATCTTCTTTATATTCCTGTACCAGATCGTCGATGCTTTTGAATACTACCGTATCCCGGTCAGACAGCCATGCTCCTTTTTGCCGATATTTGTTCCACCAATAGGAGTCTATGTTCCTGCCGCCTTCCACAATGTAGTTGAAAAAGAGCCTGGGTTTATAACGGTTTACATTCCCTTGCAAGGTGGTTGCCGTATGTATATCGTCCCACAACGAAAGCAATTCCAGAGAATCGTGGGTATTGTAATTAAAGGTATATTTCAAGTCGAACATACCGATTTTGGAGGGGAGTTCGGTATGTTCCTGGCAGGACAATAACATACAGCCCGCAATAATAGAGAAAATAGCCCTTTTCATTTATGGTATAACGGTATTTGTTGTGTATTATAGAGATTCTGTATCTCCTTTGAATAGATGAACATCCATTTGGGGGAACGGGATGTTGATGCCGGCACTGGCAAACGCCTTGTATACTTTTTCGTTGAGATCGAAATATACGCCCCAGAAATCTTCTATTTTTACCCATACCCGGACAACGATATTTACCGAACTATCACCCAGGCTATGCAATGCAATGAATATGGGAGGATCGTTCAATACGCGGTTGTCATTCTTCAAGAGGCTGAGTAAGATGCTTTTTGCCTGATCGTAGCTGTCTCCGTAAGCAATGCCGAAGGTCCAATCTACTCGACGACGGCCCTCTTTTGAGTAGTTGTTGATAATACCTGTCGATAAGCCTCCATTAGGGATAATGATGGTTTTATTGTCAACCGTATTTAAGATTGTATTGAAAATCTGTATCTCCTTTACAGTCCCCGATTGTCCCTGTGCCTCGATAAAATCTCCAACCTTGTATGGTTTGAATAATAAAATCATTACCCCTCCTGCGAAATTCTGCAACGTTCCGCTTAACGCCATACCTACGGCCAAACCGGCAGAAGCAAATACCGCAACGAACGAAGTGGTGTCAATGCCCAATACTCCAATGATGACGACAATTAAGAATAGTGTTAGAGATATATTGATAGAACTGAGCAGAAATGTACGTAAGGATAGTTCGACTTTTCTTTTTTCAAGAATACGGCAAACAATTTTATGTAATCTTCCTATCAACCATCGTCCTACGAAAAAGATAATAAAGGCTATAATAACTTTTAGAATCAGTTCGACTGCGCTGGATACGATTTTTTCGAAAACCTGTTCCAAGGACATTTGGGAGAGTTGCGCAAATATCTCTTTTCTATGTGTTGCGATTGAGTCGTTTGCTACCGAAGGAATAATGGACAGGATGGAAGTTAGAATAGACATAAATATTTGTTTGTCAAATTTTTATAATAAATCGGCTTGCTTTTGTATTGCAAATATAACCACTTTGTAAAGATAAGAGGAATCTTTTGGACGAAAATATATAAAAAAGGAAGGTTGAGAAATGTAAAAAATAAAAGAATTTAGTTGCACAAAAAAATAAAAAGAGTTACATTTAGGGACGTATTAACCTGAAAAATAGATTTGTATGGATTCATTACTTTTTTTGCTGGTCCCTGCCGCATCTATTGTGGCATTGCTTTTCGCCTGGTTTTTCTATAAACAGATGATGAAAGAGAGTGAAGGTACTGAAACGATGCAGAAAATCGCAGCGTATGTCAGGCGCGGAGCGATGTCGTATTTAAAACAACAATACAAGGTTGTTGGCATTGTTTTTCTGGTCCTGGCTGCGATTTTTGCCGTAATGGCTTATGGCTTTTCGTTGCAGAATGCTTGGGTCCCCGTAGCGTTTCTTACGGGAGGGTTCTTTTCCGGATTGTCCGGTTATTTGGGAATGAAGACGGCCACTTATGCTTCTGCACGTACGGCCAATGCAGCCCGTGAGTCGTTGAATGGCGGTTTACGTATTGCCTTCCGAAGCGGAGCGGTAATGGGATTGGTTGTTGTCGGACTGGGTCTGTTGGACATCTCCTTCTGGTACCTGCTGTTGGAGTATTGCATCCCGGACGATGCCTTGAATCCGGGGCAAAAATTGTGCGTGATTACCACTACGATGCTGACATTCGGTATGGGAGCATCCACACAAGCGTTGTTTGCCCGTGTGGGAGGTGGAATCTATACAAAAGCAGCCGATGTGGGGGCTGACCTGGTAGGTAAGGTAGAGGCCGGTATCCCCGAAGATGACCCGCGTAACCCGGCCACCATTGCCGACAATGTAGGCGATAATGTTGGTGACGTTGCCGGCATGGGGGCCGATTTGTATGAATCCTATTGCGGATCGATATTGGCTACTGCCGCATTGGGAGCAGCGGCATTCGCCTATTCGGGCGACATCGATCTGCAATTCAGGGCAGTAATAGCCCCTATGCTGGTAGCGGCCATGGGGATTATCGCATCTATTATCGGGATATTCTCGGTTCGGACAAAAGAAAATGCCACGATGAGGATGCTGTTGAATGCCTTGTCCAACGGCACGAACATCAGTTCGATACTAACCGTATTATTCACCTTTGGAGTATTGTATGTGTTGCAGATTCCCAATTGGGCTATCATGGCTATGACAGTGGTGGTAGGTTTGGTTGTCGGAGCAGTTATCGGTAAATCTACCGAATATTACACCTCTCAGTCGTACCGTCCTACCCAGAAACTGTCTGAAAGCGGAAAGACCGGTCCTGCTACCGTTATCATTTCTGGTATCGGTTTGGGGCTGGAATCGACCGCTATTCCGGTTATCGCTGTTATTTTCGGTATCATTGCCTCTTTCCTGGTAGCCTCCGATTTCGATTTTTCCAACATAAGCATGGGCTTGTACGGTATCGGGCTGGCGGCTGTGGGGATGCTCTCAACGTTGGGCGTAACGTTGGCTACGGACGCTTACGGACCGATTGCCGATAATGCCGGAGGAAATGCCGAGATGAGCGGTCTGGGGGAAAATGTCCGTCATCGTACGGATGCCTTGGACTCTTTGGGCAATACAACAGCCGCTACCGGAAAGGGATTTGCCATTGGCTCTGCCGCATTAACGGGCTTGGCCCTGTTGGCCTCATACATAGAAGAGATCCGTATCGGGCTGATTCGTATCGGCGAGAATATGTTGGTGATGTCCGACGGAACGGAAGTTTTGACTGAAAAAGCCTCGTTCATCGATTTCATGCACTATTACGATGTTACCTTGATGAACCCGCTGGTGTTGTCGGGGATGTTTTTAGGCGCTATGATGTCATTTCTTTTCTGCGGACTGACCATGAATGCCGTAGGACGTGCCGCTGCCAAGATGGTAGATGAAGTACGCCGCCAGTTCCGTGAAATAAAAGGTATTTTGACCGGTGAGAGCGAACCTGATTACGAACGGTGTGTAGCCATCTCCACCAAAGGGGCACAACGGGCCATGGTTCTTCCCTCTTGTCTGGCCATTATCGCACCGGTGGTTACCGGTTTGATATTGGGAGTATCCGGTGTATTGGGTTTGCTCATTGGCGGGTTGAGTTCCGGTTTCGTATTGGCTATCTTCATGGCCAATTCAGGAGGGGCCTGGGACAATGCCAAGAAATATGTAGAAGAGGGCAACTTTGGCGGGAAAGGCAGCGAGGTACACAAGGCTACCGTCGTTGGCGAT
>DVNA01000113.1 GCA_018714665.1 Candidatus Gallibacteroides avistercoris
CCTGCCAATAGAGATCCAGTCTGTCTTCGCGCTCTATCGTCGTTCCGAACGATTCGACACCGGCCTTTTTCAAATCGGCCTGCCAGATTTTCCCTCTCACCTCCGGAGCCAAACGGTTCAACACCGTCCGATCGGTTACCTGCTTCCACCTTTTTATCCGAACGTCTCCGGTCAAAACAGGAGTTTCGCCCGGATAAGCCACCAGCTCCAACGGAGCCTCCGACCCGTTTCCCGATAATGACAACATCTCCTCTACCGGATACGCTCCGTCTCTAAAATAGAGCTGTACCTTTATGCCGGGATTCTCCGTCCGAAATGCCTGGACCTTTTTTATTGCATTGGCTACGGTTTTCCAAGGTCGCTGTTCGGTTCCCGGAGATTTGTCGTTCCCTTTGGGTGATACAAAAAATTCGGCTGACTGTTGTGCAAAAACCAACGTTGGAATCGTCCAACATAGAGAAGCCACGATCCCTACAACATACCATATTCGTGCAATTTTCATGATAAAAGGTGTTTTAAAGTTGTTTATAAAAAGATAGCCCGATAAAGATACCGGGCTACTCATAGAAATTTCTATTGGGATCTCCGGACACGAGGATTATACCTCCCGTCCGTGACAATTCTTGTATTTCTTTCCACTTCCACAAGGGCACGGGTCGTTGCGTCCGACACGAGGAGCTGCCTGTACGGGCATGGGCTTGGGCCGTTGCGGAGCAGCAGAACCTCCCTGACCGCCGATTTCATCCTTACGGGTTCTGTATTTGCTGTAATCCTGACGCGCCTCCGGGGCAGCTTCGCGTACCTGCTCGGGTTCTCGTACCGGAATCTGACCGCGCATCAAGATGGCGATGGTCTTCTGGTTTATCCCGTCTATCATGGTCTTGAACAGGCCGAACGATTCCAGTTTAAAAATCAACAACGGGTCTTTTTGCTCGTAGCTGGCATTCCGTACCGACTCGCGCAAATCGTCCAAATCTCTCAGGTGGTCTTTCCAGGCTTCGTCTATCACGTGCAACATAATGGCTTTCTGGAACGACTTGATAATGCTTTTCGATTCGCTTTCATACGCCTCTTTCAGGTTGCAAGAGATGTGATAAATCCTCTTCCCGTCGGTTATGGGAATCATGATATTTTCATACATCGCCCCCTGCTTTTCATAAACCTGTTTGATAACGGGATTGGCAATGGTAGCCATGTTCTCGGTTTTACGTTTAAAGGCTTCCCATGCCTGCCGGTAAATCATTTCGGCCAACTCATCGGTTTTCTTCGATTTCAGTTCGGCTTTCCCGAAAGGCACTTCGATGGCGAAGGTCTTGAAAACTTCCTGCTGCAACGTTTCAAAATCTTCGCTGCCTTGAACGGACTCGACGATATACACGGCTGCGTCGTACATCATGTTGATGATATCGATGCCGATGCGTTCGCCCATCAAGGCGTGGCGACGTTTGGTATATACCACTTCGCGCTGGGTATTCATCACATCGTCGTATTCCAACAGGTGCTTGCGGATACCGAAGTTATTCTCTTCCACCTTCTTCTGGGCACGCTCTATGGATTTAGAAATCATGCTGTGTTCGATCATCTCGCCATCCTTAAAGCCCAAGCGGTCCATCACCCTGGAAATCCGTTCGGAGGCAAACAACCGCATCAAATCGTCTTCCAACGACACGTAGAACACGGATGACCCGGGGTCTCCCTGACGTCCGGAACGTCCGCGCAACTGACGGTCCACCCGGCGGGACTCATGCCGTTCGGTACCGATAATGGCCAACCCTCCGGCTTCACGCACCTTTTCGGAGAGCTTGATGTCGGTACCACGGCCGGCCATGTTGGTGGCAATTGTTACCGTACCGCTCTGCCCGGCCTGCGCCACAATCTCGGCTTCGCGCTGGTGTAACTTGGCATTCAAGACGTTGTGTTTTATTTTTCGCATGGTCAACATCTTGGAGAGGAGTTCCGATATTTCGACCGAGGTGGTACCTACCAACACGGGACGTCCGGCTTCTACCAGACTTTGTATCTCGTTGATAACGGCTGTATATTTTTCGCGTTTGGTGCGATATACCCTGTCATTCAGGTCTTTGCGGATAACCGGAACGTTGGTGGGGATGGTCACCACATCCAACTTGTAGATGTTCCAGAATTCGCCGGCTTCGGTTTCGGCTGTACCGGTCATACCGGCCAGTTTATGGTACATACGGAAATAGTTCTGCAACGTAATCGTGGCGAATGTCTGCGTAGCGGCTTCTACCTTTACGCGCTCTTTCGCCTCGATGGCCTGATGCAATCCGTCGGAATAACGACGACCTTCCATGATACGGCCGGTCTGTTCGTCCACAATCTTGACCTTGTTGTCGATAACCACATACTCATCGTCCTTTTCAAACAGGGTATAAGCCTTCAACAGCTGGTTGATGGTGTGTACCCGTTCTGCTTTTACGGCATAGTTCTGCATCAATTCATCTTTCTTGGTCTGTTTCTCTTCGGGAGTCAGGTTCATGTTTTCCAACTCGGAGAGTTCAGCTCCAATATCAGGCAAGACAAAGAGCTTGGGGTCGTCCGAATTCCCGGTAATCATATCGACGCCCTTGTCTGTCAACTCGATGCTGTTGTTCTTTTCGTCGATAACAAAAAGCAACGGATCGGTTATTTCAGGCATGTGTTTGTTCTGTTCCGAGATATAGTACTCTTCGGTCTTCAACATGGTGGCCTTGATACCGGGTTCGCTCAGGAACTTGATCAAAGCTCCGTTTTTGGGTAACCCCTTGAACGAACGGAAGAGCAGTTTAGCCCCCTCTTCCTGTACCTTGGGATCGGCATCCGCCATCTTGACCTTGGCTTCGGCCAACAACTTGGTGGTATAGGCTTTTTGTTCTTTTACCAACATCTCCACCTTGGGACGCAACTCTTCAAACAGTTGATTGTCGCCCTTGGGTACGGGACCGGAGATAATCAACGGGGTACGGGCATCGTCAATCAACACGGAGTCCACCTCATCGACAATGGCATAGTTGTGTTTGCGTTGAACCAAATCGTTGGGCGAAACGGACATATTGTCGCGCAAGTAGTCGAACCCGAATTCGTTGTTGGTACCGAAAGTGATGTCGGCGGCATAGGCTTTACGCCGTTCGGCCGAGTTGGGCTGGTGTTTGTCGATACAATCGACCGAGAGACCGTGGAACATATACAAGGGGCCCATCCATTCGGAGTCACGCTTGGAGAGGTAATCGTTGACCGTTACCACGTGCACCCCGTTGCGGGTCAATGCATTCAAAAACACCGGCAAGGTGGCTACCAACGTTTTCCCTTCACCGGTGGCCATTTCTGCAATTTTTCCTTTGTGCAGGACGACCCCTCCGATCAGTTGTACGTCGTAGTGTACCATGTTCCAGGTAATTTCGTTTCCACCGGCCATCCAATGGTTCTGGTAGATGGCCTTATCGCCTTCTATCCGAACAAAGTCATGCTGTGCCGCCAAATCGCGGTCCATCTGGGTAGCGGTAACTTCCAGTTCCGGATTCTGGGCAAAACGACGAGCCGTATCTTTTACTACGGCAAAAACCTCGGGCAATACCTCATCCAAGGCTGTTTCGTATTTCTCGGTAATGACCTTTTCCAATTTGTCTATTTCATTCCAGTTCTTTTCCCGTTGGTCATAATCCAACTCTTCGAGGTGCTCTTTGAGCTCCTTGATGCGGTTCTTCTCTACCGATACCGCGTCCTGAATTTTTTGTTTTATATCGTCAATGCGCTGGCGCAGCTGGTCGTTGCTCAACCGTTCGATCGTAGGATAAACAGCCTTGATTTTATCAACATAAGGCATAATCTCTTTTAAGTCGCGTTGCGACTTATTCCCGAACAGATTTTTTAAAAAATCATTAAATCCCATATTTGTTTTTGTATATTTTTCGTTTAATGTCCCGGTCTCACTTCCGGGGTTTCTTATTTTATTCTTTTATCGAATATTTTCAATGGTTATCCGCCTATCGCCAAAACTCGGGCAGAATCTCTTCGGATGCCGCATTCGGGGAACGGATTCGCAGGATACTCGATACGGTAGGTGCTATCGATGTCGCCTTGATCTGGCGGGTAATGCGTTCCGGTTTTATGTTCCGTCCGAAGAAAATAGCAGGAGCCGGGATAGCATTATTGCGAATGTATTCGCGCGTTCCGTCAAAATCTTCGTACACGATTTCCCAACCCGGACGAATTTCCAACCACAAATCGCCTGAAAAATCCCGATGGAATCCGTTACGCATGGCTTCTACCCGGTCGTTCCATTTTCCGTGCATCAACTGGTGCGAGGTAACCACGTCTTGTACACCGGCCATCTGAACAAGGAATTCTGCGGCTTTCGTTTGAAATTCTTCTATGTCTATCAGTTTATCGGCTATGGCTTTACGATTCAAAAACAGCTGTCCGTTGTGATAGCCTTCTACCCAACGTTGCTCTCCATAAATCGCCATCAAATACATATTCAACAGAGAAACGGCCCGCTTGGGGAAGAACTCGCCCGCAGGGACGCCAAAACTGCTCACCTCTTTTCCCTCTCCGTCAAAATGGCCGGTAGAAGAGACAAAGATCAAGACATTGTTCAACCCTACTTTTCGATCTATCAGATCGAGCAACCGGGCTATCTCCGCATCTAATCGCAGGTAGGTATCCTGTATCTCGGTACTGTATTCTTGACGGTCTTTGTATTGATAATTGGATGCTGAATAGCCTACACTTAAAAAATCAGGGACCTCTTTGAGACCAAACTGCACATGGTCAAAGAGAGAAGCCACCATGCGGGTTACCTCTCGGTTTATCAACCCGCTCGATTTCAGGTCAATAAATTGCTTCCCCTTGCTCTTCGAGAAATCGTGTCTAAACGCTATCTCCTGCGAAGGAGCATACGGAATGTAATGATACTGTTGTATGGGCAGCAACGGTTCCCACACCATCGTATCGATTCGTTTGGACAACGGCGATTGCTGATTATCCTGTTCTACGTACCAGGGCATCTCCTTATAATGGGTGGTAGAGGCCCAGTTTCCGGTAATATTATCTATCCACAACACCGTATTGGCAGCGTGTCCGGCACTGATGATAGCCTGTTCGAGTGACGGTGCTACGGCATAGACATCGCTTTTCCCTCCTGAGGCTACTTTGAGTTCATCGCAAATAGTCGAAGTCAACAATGCTTTTGGGGAGACGAAATCATCCGTGAAATTCCCCGGTTTTTCCAAGTCATAAAAAATAGATTCTTCCTTGCTTCTTTCCGTATTGAAAACCGTTCCCGACACAATGCCGTGATAACAGGGATTCGTCCCGGTAAAAATAGTGGCGACCGCCGAAGCACAATTCAGGTTGGGATAATCGAACGCGACGTTTTCATACAGGATACCTTCATTCATCAACCTCCTGAATCCACTACTGCCGAAAGCGTTCTGCATCATCAACAGATAGTCGGTCCGCAACTGGTCTATCGTAATACCCACCACCAACTTGGGCACATTTACCAACTGTTGTGCCGTCAACGGGGTAGTTGCAAATACCAATAATAACGAAGCGAATAGTTTATTCATCTTTTTTCTTTTAAATGCCCGGCCTCTTTTTTAGGCGGGATTTTTGTTCAACCGCGATATGGCTCGCCGACCGTACCAGCAAAGCTACCATCCATCCGGCAAATGCCGCATTAAATTGCTGCGGAATTACGTTCCAAAGCAGTAGCAATGCCATTACCACGGCAAAGTTAATAAAATGATAGTAACGGACTATCTTTTTTGCCGATTTTAGCCAAATGGCTATGGCCACGACCCAATGGAAAGGATGTAACCAGAAGCCTGAATAATTGGGATAAGTGGCCGGATGTTCCGATACAAACATCAGGAAAAAGAGGAGACTCCCCAACAGACCATAAAACGAAAACAGCAACGTGTCAAACCACCGTAACCGCCACCCCCGAAGATATTGAAATACCGAAAGAAAGATCACGCATACGGCCCATATCCAGGAGACGAACAGGGGAGAGGGAATGTAACAGGTAGATGGTTCCGGTTCTGCGGGTTCGCTGCTCACCAAAGTATCAGTCCTGCTTACCAACTTTCGGGTTACGGTATCTGTTTGAATCCGTGCCGAAGCAAAGGCTTTCATCAAATTATCCGGCAGGAAAAGGCTCTCTTGGAAAGTTATCGGCTTGTCTATACGACTACCCAATGCCAAATCAATCCCAAAGGTAAGCCACGGATCGGGCTGGGTACACTCGTGTATAAGCGAACGGAACGTTCCTTGTACAGAGGTGCTATCATACAACAGCTCTCCTCGAATATGGCGCTGAATCATCTCCGCAGCCCGGGTAGAACAGTTATCAAACAGGAAATTATAACGGTACTCCCGATTCTCCGGCAGGGAGTTCTCATTCAAGGCATGAAATAGGGCGTTTGCTTCGGCCTGTGTCAGGTCCAATGATTGCTGATACACCGAGGAGTTGCGCATCGCATAACTAAACAGAAAATCACGAAAACGTTCTATACCCAGCCAATAATCGGTTTCTCCTTTGGTAAAGCGATAAATGAAATGGGGGGTATCAAAACTGAATATGCCGTAATTGTAAATAATATCTATTTTCTTGGCCGGGCGCTCTATCCGGATAGCCGTATGGCCGAAAAGTTCATAGGCCTCCGTCCCCGGCGAGCAGGTAATCAGGCTTACGGTCAAGGTATCGCCCGGAGCATCGGCCGATACCTTGACCGACGAAAATACCAGCCAGCATAAAAGGAAAATCTTACTATATATAATTTTACGCATAAATGTCCTAACAAGGCCTTTTCTAGAATCGACCAAGATACTGGATGCAAATGTAATGCGATTTTATCGAAATCAAGCATATTCGCCCGATTAATTGCTCGTACCGATTTCCCCCGAACAGGGCGAAACTTTTCACCACACATCAAACAAATTTTCGACAAAACTGTTATAAAAAAAGATTACTCGTTTATAAATAAGGAATAAGAGGCATCCTGCTGCAACGGATGCCTCTTCTGAGGGATAAAAACAAAAAAAAAACGATAGATGATTAATCTACGATAGATTTAAGGATTTGGCTGTTCTCATCACGAGAAGAATTTTGATAACACAAATATAACCGAGTCGCTCTTTTTTTACAAAAGAAATAGACAAAACGGCAAATAACATATTTCAATTGCCCGATTTTGCCCATAAAATGTTGAAATAGATTATCCTAAAAAGAAAGAGAGAAGAGAGCCTCAACGGCTGTCTCCTCCCCATAGGATACAAAAAGCGTGGTTTTAATATTATGTTCTGATTTTATTCTTAAATATCAACCAAACATCAGTTATAAGCCGATTCTCCGTGTTCGTAAATATCAAGTCCTTCTTCTTCAACCCGCGCAGACACTCTCAATCCATGTATCTTATCCAAGCCTTTAAATACGATGAATCCCATGATAGCAGCCCATGCACCAACAACTATCGCTCCAAAAACCTGGGCGAAGAAGAATCCCCATCCAAAGCCATAGAACAGTCCGTTAGAGGTAGAAAACAATCCCGTCAGGATGGTTCCTGTAAAACCACAAACGCCATGTACAGAGGAGGCACCTACCGGATCATCAACTTTCAAAACATGGTCTATAAATTCTACTGCATATACCATCAGAATTCCACAAATGGTTCCTATTGCCACAGCTCCGGCTGGTGATACAAGATCGCATCCAGCTGTTATTCCCACTAAACCGGCCAGAATACCGTTCAAAGTCAACGAAAGCGATGGTTTTTTATATTTCAACCAGCTTGTTACCAAAGAGAAGAAACCTCCCGCACAAGCAGCTAAATTGGTTGTCAAAAACACGTGCGATATGGCGGTAGCATTTTCAGTTCCGGAAGCTGCCAACTGAGACCCAGGGTTAAATCCGAACCAACCAAACCAAAGAATAAAGACTCCTAATGAGGCTATCGTCAGATTATGTCCCGGAATTGCTTTTGACCGGCCATCTTTTCCGTATTTACCCAAACGCGGGCCAATAATAGCGGCACCTACAAAGGCAATAATCCCTCCTACTTCGTGTACAATAGTAGAACCGGCAAAATCATGAAAGGCGTTTCCAAATATATTCATCATAAAACTTCCTTCTTCGCCATTCATCAACCAACCACCGCCCCATGTCCAATGTCCTGAAACAGGGTAAATCAATACACTGATAAAGACGGTATAAGCCAAGTACATAGAAAATTTTGTCCGTTCTGCCATGGCACCTGATACAATTGTTGCAGAGGTGGCGCAAAATACAGTCTGAAAAATCAAGAATCCTTCTATGGGCAAACCCATATCATAAAAAGAGAGATCACAAAAATGAGGTGTTCCAATAAAAGCCCCGGCTCCGAACATTAAACCAAATCCAATAACCCAAAACAAAAGAGATCCCAACATAAAGTCGATAAAGTTTTTCATTAAAATATTGGCGGTATTTTTGGTTCGGGTGAACCCTGCCTCTACCAATGCAAAACCCGGTTGCATGAAGAACACCAACATGGCGGCCAACAACATCCAAACAGTATCAAGGGAACTGTTTGTTTCGGCAATCATATCTACAATATTGGATGGAGCTGATTCCTGTGCGACAGCTGCAACGGGACAGATCAAACAGAGAATTACCGGTAACAGGTATTTATATCGAATTATTTTGTATAATGTATATTTATCCATAATTTTCAATTTTTTCAGGTCATTTGTTTCAAGAAACAAACAGATATTTTTTATTTCGTAGCGTTGTAAAGAGCGATATCTCCTCGTTCTCCTGTACGGATACGTATGGCATCTTCCAAGGGTATGATAAAAATCCGCCCATCTCCTATTTCTCCGGTATAAGCTGCTTGCTGAATGGCTTTCACCGTCTTTTCCACATTTATATCTCGAACCACAACTGAAATCAACACCCGTTCTATATAGCTGGTATCGTATATAACCCCTCGATAAATTCGCTCTTGACGTGCTTTTCCCACGCCACGGACATCGTAGTACGATAACCACTCTATATCGGCCGCTTCCAATGCCTCTTTGACTTCATCAAATTTTGTCTTACGAATAATTGCTTCAATTTTTTTCATAATCCTGTTTTTTAATTGTCTTCAATTTTCTAAAATGTCAATCCAAATGACATATATGCCCTGTTCGCTGCCGGATTAAACGTTACTTTTGCAAAGAGAGGCAAAGCAAACGTATCACTTAAAGGTATCTCGCGTGATCCTCCAACACCAATATTCACAACATCAAAGCCATCGGAGTAAGCTCCTTCCCAAGGAGTAAGGCCTAACTCCACACTCATATCCGTATTCCACAGCATGAAGCCGTAGGAGGCTTCTACATAGGAAGAATAATCCTGACTATGACCATATCCCCAATTATCTGCTCCTGCAAAATTCGTATACCAACTTAGCGTCAAAGGGAATGATTCTCCAAAATTGTACGAAACTCCCGCTTCAAACGTATGTGCTGTATTTTTGTCCTTCTGGTAATTAAAATATTGAGGCGAAGCTGTATAATTGAACCAATAGTCGGTAATTACAGCCGAGAATCCTCCAACGGTATAACCCACTGAAAAATCAAGTTCAAGATCCATTTTCGTCAAATCGGACGAAGCCCATGCTCCGAATGAAAACCCTTTATATGCTATCCCCAAGTTTGGCTGGATACTTACCGATCCTAATTGTTGTCCGCGCCAAATATAGC
>DVNA01000114.1 GCA_018714665.1 Candidatus Gallibacteroides avistercoris
AGGTGTTATTTTGCTTTATTCTCTCTTCATCCGGAATACCCAAAAAATAGCTTTTCTTTTTGATTCTATCGAAAACGACGATTACACTTTTCGTTTTATCGGGGAAGGAGACAAATACGACAAATTACTGAACAACTCCTTGAATCGGATAAAAAGAGTGTTGGAGAATACACGCAACGACATTATTGAACACGAGAAATATTATGAACATATTCTGAATAATGTAGAAACCGGTATCGTCATAGCCGATTCGACGGGAAACATCTATCAAACCAACCAGGCTGCGCTGAAACTATTGGGAATGTCGGTATTCACGCACGTACAACAGCTAAAAAATATAGATAAAGAACTGATAAACATCTTTAAACAAACCCAAAACGGAGACAAACGTCAAATCTCTTTTTGCAATGAACGGGGAACGGTTACGCTCTCAATGAGAACCTCCGAAGTAGTTATACGGCAAAACAGGCGCCTTATTATTGCACTGAACGATATAAACAACGAACTGGATGAACGGGAAACAGAATCGTGGATACGGTTGATTCGCATATTGACCCACGAAATCATGAATGCAATTACCCCAATTACCTCTTTAAGCGAATCGCTCCTAACCATTTACCGAGAAAAAAACGATAATATATATAAAGGGCTGGAAGCAATACATACGACAGGAATAGGTTTGATCTCTTTCGTTGAGTCCTATCGGGAACTGACCCGAATCCCTCTACCCAGACAAGCGGTATTCGAGGTTCAGCAATTTCTAACCCGCATGATAAGGCTCTCATCGCCCGAGATGCATACTCCGATTATAAACCTCTCCGTACAACCAGCAGACCTTCTTTTATATGCCGATGAGAATCTCATCTCTCAGGTAGTTCTGAATTTGATAAAAAACGCCCTTCACGCGTCCCAGAACGGAGAAGCTATTTTAATAAAGGCATACAACAACGACGAAGGAGAGGTTATTATAGAGATTTGCGATAACGGATGTGGTATTCCCGATGAAATCGCACCTCATATTTTTATTCCTTTCTTTACAACAAAAGAGTCGGGATCAGGAATCGGATTAAGTATTGCAAGACAGATCATGCGGTTGCACGGAGGATCCATATCATTAATCCGAAATACACCTAGTTTCCATACAGTTTTTCGACTGATATTCGATTAAACAGACCGTATCCAAGAAGCAATAATCAATAAAAAACGCACCATAAAAATATGGTGCGTTATATTGAAAAAGAAAACAAGTAAAATCTTTTTTCTTTATTGCTGAGAATAATTATTCAGCACTTTCAGCAGCCGGAGCTTCGGCAGTTTCTTCCGCAGCAGGTTCTGCGGCAGCTTGCTCAGCAGCGGCAGCAGCGGCTATTTCAGCCTTTTTCTTCGCTACAATTTCTGCTTTTGCCTTGTTTACTTCTTGTTCTGCTTCCAAACGTTTCTTGGCTTCAACCGCTTTTGCTTCGTTCAGTTTTGCTTTTACGCCTTCTATAACCGATTGTTTTTTATCTTTCCAAGCATTGAAACGTTTTTCGGCTTCTTCTTGTGAAAATGCGCCTTTTTTAACGCCGCCCAAAAGATGTTTCATCAACAAAACGCCCTGAGAAGACAAGATGTTTCGTGTAGTATCGGTAGGTTGAGCTCCTGTTTGCAGCCAATACAAAGCCCTGTCGAAATTCAAATCTATTGTAGCAGGATTCGTGTTCGGATTATAAGAACCTATCCTTTCAATAAATCTACCATCTCGTGGTGCCCTGCTATCGGCGATTACAATTTGGTAAAACGCATAGTCTTTACGGCCATGTCTTTGTAATCTGATTTTTGTTGCCATTTGAAATTTTATTAATTGGTTAATATTTTGTATTAGCGGTGCAAAGATACTCCTTTCGTCCTTCTCCACCAAACTTATTATCCACAAAAATCGACTTCTTTTACAAAAAAACTCCGTGCAGAATCTGCACGGAGTTTTTTATCTTAATAAAAGATTGATTATTCCATATTTCCTACTTGGAACTCAACAATCCTAGCAACGTTACCACTTCCTTGTTCTCCTTTGGTAATTACCAGTTTTACATAACGGGCATCTACGGATTCGGGCAATAACACTTCGTTCTCAATTTCTTCGTTTTCTTTTACTTCTGTCAAAACTTTCCAAGTGTTTTGTCCATCTTGACGATATTCAATTCGGTAATCACTTGTGGTATAGTCTTCGTTTTCGCGTCCACTATGCACAATCTTCCATGCATTAAAGGTTTTATTTGATCCTAAATCTACCTCAATAAATTTTTCTGCATTTTCTACCTTATTATCGCACCATTTCGTACGAGTACGTCTATCTATGGCCATCTCTGCCCGTTCTCGGTTATTGGTAAATCCTGATGCACTGGCTATTTTGGCCCCCTCCATGATAGAGGCATCCAATACTGTTTTGTATTGAATTTCTGTTGTTTTATAGGGTAAAGCCCGCATTTCAATGGCAGGTTTAATATCGTCGGCCTGGTTGTCTGACAACGTAGCTGCAAAGACAACGATATTTTCGTTATCAGGTAGTTCCAGTACTTTCGATTCAGAGGTTATCGGTAAAGCAATCTTAAACATATAGGTAAACAGGTAGGATTCGTTACCTAAACGTCCGTTATGACGATGGTCGCCAATATAGGCAACAGTTGCGTCTTTTACATAACCTTCGGTCTGTCCCTTGTGTCCCCATTGTCCATAGAATCCGCTATAATACGGGATGTTTACGGTATATTCCTGACCATCGATCTTGAATGTAGCTTTCCTATCTCCATTAGAAGATGCTACCAACAGATAGAGCTTATCGAATTTATCGGTCTGTGGAAGGTTTATCTTACCTCCGTTACAACGAACTGCATGATTCATACCCACGCTACCCAAGTGGAAATCGATTCCGTCATAGGTAATCACTTCCGGCAGCAGTTCTGCTGCATAAGAAGAACCGCGTCCGTCAAAATTTACATCGCTACGGAAAGCATCCGGCGTGTAGGCCTTGGTGTTGTACTTCAATTCTACCGGTTCGGAAACGGCCGATACAAATTGTCTTTCGGGCGATTTCAACTGTACGCTGAATGTTTTGGGTTGGAATGCCGTTGCTTTAAACTGTAATTTGTTCCCTGAGAAAGTTGCATCCTGGATCGGTTCTTCGATACCGTTTACCTCAACTGCTTGTTCTATTTCTGCCGGGAACTCTACTTCTACTACTCCGGTCGGTTTTCCGGCTGTTTCATAGAAACGCAATACATAAGCATCTCCCTCTTCGGCTTTTTTCAAAGATTTCAGGATTACCTGTGAATCGCTCACTTTTACAAATGAGAATTGTTTTCCGTTTTCACCTTTATGCGACGGAGCAATAAAGGTTACCAACGGTTGATTGAGGCATTCTGCTTTTTCTACGGTTCCGGCTTCGGCCAAAGTTCCGGGATGACCTACCATAGAATAGGTAAATGAATGTTGACCCAAGTCTTGTTCACTTTGATAAGAGTATCCTCCTGCCTTGGGTGTATGGAGTAATGTCAACCGTAAGGTATTGTCTTCGGGTTTATCCCATCCGTATTTACAGTTATTCAGGATAGACAATCCGTAAGAATTGTCAGTTGAAGTTAAATCTGCCCAATATTGTGCATATACTTCATAAGCTGTTTTGGTATTGTTTCCACGGAATATATGTCCGATACCCAAATCGTAGGCAGCCATGGGATTTGAGAAACTCATCGGAAATTCAACTTTCAGAAGGGCATTTTTCGTATTCCAGTCTATTTCATTGGCGACATCAATTCTGTCGGCCAAAGCACCGTCAAACAAACGCAAGTATTGTACAAATTTTGAATCGCCATAAGTTTTTTCTATTTTCAAGGCTGAACGCAACGGTCCGTTTTCTGCAACGGTAATTTTTACATTTTCGTTAATAGAAACCGGAACGGTATCCAAAGTAGTTTTCATGATTTCCCAGGCCGGCCATGAGCGGGACGGGTTGTTGGTAAAGAGTGCCAACCGAATGGCTTTTCCCGATTCCACCAACTCTTTATTGGCACGTTTATCGAACAATGAGCTAATATCACCATCGGCATTGAGGGTTATCTTGTACACCTCGTTTTCTATCGTGTTCTTTCCGGTAGACAACTGTTTGGATGCTTTGGTTTTCCCTGCTGCCCGTACATCATAAACAGTATAGCTTACCGGATCGGTTTCCGCTTCAAATAAAATATGAGCTTTTCCATCTTCGTATGAGAGAAGTTGTGCTTTAACCGCTTTGCCTTTTTCATTGTATACAGCTACACCACTGGGAGCTTTATCCATCGGAACATAGGCTTCTGCCACATCCTGACGTTTGAATCCCAACGGGTTATATACCACAACCGAGGTTCCTTTTACACGAGTATCCATAGTAGCAATAACAGCTCCGCTGGCAGAGGTTACAACGTCGGCAAATTGACTTTTAGCAAGCAATTCGTCATTCCAAGAATAGGTATATGCTTTAGGAATACTGGTTCCTGTCAGGTCATCGTGGAATTGATGCCAGATAAAACGACGCCATGCGTTTGTCAAAGTGTATGCCGGATAATCTTGGACTCCCATCCAATCGGCCATGACCGATGCACGTTCTGCCATATCGCCCAACTGTTCGTTACGACGATTAAATCTCTTCATCGCAGCTTGTGAGGTATAACAACCCGTTCCGTGAACGTCCATCAGCAATTCGCCATTGTAAAGAGGTAAAGAGGTTTGAGTTTCTATCGGCAAATATTCCTTGAAAAGTTGGTCAGATGTTGCACTGACTACTTTGAGCGGGCCATCGCCTTTAATACCAGCTTCTACGGCTATTACAGAAGGTATTGTGGGAGAACCTCCCGTATCACCGGTTCCATAATAGCGGAAAGCCTTTTGATTGGCGCTTCCCTGTGCAGATTTCATCAAATCTTTGCTATGGCTTAAATCTTCACCGTTAAAACGAGCGCCATATCCACCGCCATCA
>DVNA01000013.1 GCA_018714665.1 Candidatus Gallibacteroides avistercoris
ATGGTAGCAATAGCATGACGGTAAAAATCAGTTTTTTCATGTGTAAGAATCTGTTGTTATTAATTGGTTGTTGGTGTAATCAGTAAATGTGTTTTGTCGTTTCAAAGGTAAAAATAAAATCATTTATATAAGAAACATCTTGTTGCTGGATGGATCATCCCTTTTCTATTGTCCCGTGGCAAATTTTTTTCTTTTCCCCTATTTTAGATTGATTGCACCATGTACTTCGAATACTGCTGCATAGGGGGTAGGCCTTTTGTCGGGTACGATTAATCGTAATTTATTTTTGTCTTGTTCAAAATCTATATGTTTTTTACTGCCTAATAGACGTATTGAACGGATTTTTCCGGGCTGTTCAGGAGAGGAAAGGCCTAATGCCGGCAGTTCGATTGTGCTTGCCGTTGGGTTCAGAACGATGATATATAGATTTTTGCCGCATACAGTAAAACGTACTTCGTCATGTCCATAAGGGGTACTGTTTACCGTACGGGCATTGAAATTCTCTTTTTGTGCCTTTTTTTGTACTTGTTCGGCATCGGCATTTATGATGTTTCTTTCGATCTCCCGTTGACAGGAGTTTAAATTATCTCCATATACTTTCCAAGGTTTACTGCCGTATATCGCTTTGCTGTTGATGTTGACCCATTGTCCGATTTCGTCCAGGATTTGTTTATGGGAAGGCGCGATTGTACCATCGGCCATCAATTCTACATTTAGAAGCATATTCCCATTTTTGCTGACAATGTCGCTCAACAGTTCTATAATGGTGCGTGCGTTGTGTGTCAGAGGATCATCCTCTTTGTAGAACCAATGGGTGAACGTGAAGATTCCATCCCAGGGATAAGGAAGTATTGTATCGGCAACACCGGCTTCTATATCTCTTACCAACATAGGTTCCTGATCTACTTTGGCAATTCCGACGGCGTCGATTTTCCCAGATCGTTTCAGGCTGTTGTTAAACAAGGTACGGAAAAGTTCTTTCCCGTAATTCCCATAAGGGAAGCCGTATCCATCCACCCACAAAAGGTCAACGTTGTATTTGGTTATCAGTTCTTGCTGTCTGAGCAGGTAGTTTTGTTTTACTTTCGTTTCATACTCAGGAGTTCTTTGTTCCGGAGGAAGTCCATATAGTTGTGCTGGGTCGTAACCTTCCCACCATTTGCCTTTCCCGTCAGCTTTTGTCAAACGTCCTTCATATGGAACGCCTTTATACACCCCCGATGTATCTGAACCAAAAGCGGGAAGCCACCAACTGAGAAAGCGGTCGTCGTGAGAACTGACTCCAAAAGGTAATTTGTATTTCCGTGCCGATTGTTCGAAAAGCCCTACAATGTCTTTGTGGGGGCCCATATTGACAGAGTTCCAAGGATGGTATGTGGAGGCGAAGTTATCGAAATGATCGTGGTGGTTGGCGTGGACGACGAGATACTTCGCTCCGAGAGATTTGAAATATTTTGTCAATTTGTCGGTGTCCAGCCGTTCTGCTTTCCATTGGTGGATTACTTCGATATATCCTTTCTGGGATTGGGGCCCGAATGTTTTTAAATGATACGCATAGGCATTTCTGCCAAATTGTTGTGATCCGACATCCTGCATGAACATATGGCGGGCATACCATCCTCCTCCTAAACGTGGTACTGATTGCGGGCCAACCGTTACCCAAATGCCGAAGCGGGCTTTTGTGTACCATTCGGGGAATTTATACAGCTTCTGTAACTCTTCCCAGGACAGATCATCTTTTTTTGTACTCGCTGTTTCAGATAAAGAGGCTTTATGCGGTGTATTGTGATCTGTTGGCGAAGGAAAAGAATAGGTTTTATTGCCGCCGAGAATCCATGCACAGCACAGTGTTATTCCTATAAAAGATTTTAATTTCATTTGTTTGTATTTGTTCTATTGGTTTTTCAGTGTTTTTTCTTTGGCGATAACGATTTTCGGTTATATCGTGTAGCCTTATTCTATTTTTTTTATTCCGAAATTATCGATAACCAACATTCCGTTACCGTTTTTTTCTATGGCAAGATAAAAATCTTCGCAGTTGGGCGTTGTGAAACAAACGTGGCATTTCCCCGGACGATTTAGTTCGTATGAGAATGTCTCTTCTCCGGAGGAATGTCTTTTTCCAACAATTTTATATACTCCGTTAGCGTCCACTTTGTAGTCGAAAACCACTTCATATTTTTGTTCCGGTGCGAATTGAACCATTGCGGGAGAGGTCCGATATACCTCTCCGTTGTTTTCTCTCCAAGTAGTTAACGACCAGTCTCCATCTATCGTATTGTCTGTATATACGCTATGCCGTTGTGATAAGTGTGTGGTAAATGCACTGGGCTGGGATGCGATGAATGGGCCCCAACCTTCATCGACGTGTTCAAAATCTTCAAAAAGGATAAATCCTGGTTTCTCGGATTGTGGACATTCTACAAGGCGTACATCGTCGAAAGCGACAGAAGAGGAGTCGTTCGAGGAAACTCCTGCTGCCAATGAGAGTAGGAGCCGATTTTCTCCTTCTGGCATCCGGAATGCAATCTTCATGCGTTGCCAGGTTGTTCTGAACCGATCTGTGTTGTCTGTATAATTCATCACTTTGCTTTCTGTGATGGAGGTTTTCTGTTGTAATTTGTCGTCGGCCTGTATGCTGAGAGTTGCTTCTTTTTTGCCTGTTACGTTGACCCAAACGGATGCAGTATATTCTTTTCCGGGAACGAGCCCTTCAATCTCTTGGGAGACGCTCCCTTCGGATAATCCGCTTATCGACAAGATGTCTTGTCCGTAATCGGTGGTTTTTATGGAGATATTTTCCTCTTTGCCTTGCGGTTTCCAATGATTGAACGATTGGCTGTCGAAACCGGTATCTTTTATCAGACTACCTGTACTCCATTCTATCTCAGGCGAGTTGCCGACAGCGTTTTTGTAAAGAACGTATCCGGTGTTTGGACGGAGGTCCAACTTTATTTTCCCTTCGTTGGGAACCAATGTCTTGACAAGTTCTCTGCCTTGACTGCCCAAACGGTAAAGATATACTTCTTTTATCCCATTCCAAGAGGCCGGTAATAGCCAGGTATTTGTTTCTTGTTGGGTGTTATAACAGTATATTTTATCTTCTTTTTGAGGGTCCCAGGGAATAAAAACGGCATTTCCTTTCATCAGAAATTGGTCTCCCCGTCGGATTATGGTTCCCTCCGTATCTCCGTACGCCTCCAAGCCATCTTCCAATATGGCACGGGTGGCATTTAACTGTTTAATGGAATAGTGCATCAGGTAGCGGTAGGGTAACTGTTTCATAAAGAAATTGCGGATCACTCCATAGAAATCGCGTCCTTTTTGCCATCCCATGAATCCTATTTCTGTACTTCGGCTATATCCTCCCAACAAGGCGGGATGAGTGGCGTATCCGTCTCTGAACCGGTGATGTACGAAACGATGTATTAAACTTTTGGCATCCGGGTTATGATGTATCCAGATGGCTTCGCGGTCAAAAACGTCAGCATCTTCTGTCCAGATGGACCATCCGTTTTGGTTGAACAGTTTAGCCGTATGATAGGCTAACCAGCGATATTCTCGATAGGTATCTAAATAGACGAACGCGAGATGAGGAACTTCTGTCTTTAATTGGTCCAGTCGGGCTTGAAAAGAACCGCTCAGGACGTCAGCCTCTTTATTGATAAAATAGGCCTGGTCTAACCAACTCCATCCGGGAATGTCGGTTATGATTTGGTCGTTGAAGGCTCGTGCTTCGGGATACGATTCGCTGTGGTTGATGTGGACACCGATATGAGCATGGTACTTGGGGGCTTCTTGGGCTAAGAGGTTGAGCTCTTGCAATCCTCCGGCCCGTCTGTTGTAGTTGCCTCCATAATCTGGATGGGCGCTGTCGTGTCCCTCGCTCTGGTATCCTTTTAGTTCCAACATTTGTCCGAAACCGTCAGTTGCCAGGTAGAATTTTTTGATATTGTCCAACTGGCGCAGGAACGGATACTGGGCGCAACTGGCAAAGTTCATGGTGATGGTGGTGTACGAATTGCGTAGCATTTCGGCACCGTAAGGTTCCGGATAGACTTTTTGCAAGGCGATGGCGCCATCTTGCCAATCTATTTGGTTGTCTCCGTTGCAATCGTCTGTCAGGATTACTTGGATGTAAGGGAGTTCTGTTATTTGTCCGTCATGTCCTCTATAAATCCATTCATTTCCCCAAATACCGGTTATTTGTTTCCCGGAAAATGGTACGCAGCGGAATAGAAACTGGCGGATATTATACAGGGAGTTGCTTTCAAGCGTTGCTACCAGTTGTTGGTTATTTAGCATTAGCAGGGTAGCGTATCTGCTGACGGGATCGGGGGCCTTTTCCTGTAATGGATAGATGCTGTCGGAGTGGACGGAATTGGCTACGGCCAACGTAGCATTTTCGTTGTCATTGGGGACGGAAACTAAAAAATGGTCGGGGAAAGCGATCGTTTTTACTTTAAAATCTCCCGATTCATCTATGCCGGTTACGGCAAGTTTCAGGATGTTGTCATCTACTTCGCAAGCGACCGTTATGGTAACACCTGTCTCTTTTACTTTTAGCGTGTAGATGACTTTCCCTTGTTCTTGACGGGACGATACTTTGGGGAAATAATAATCTCCGTTCAATAGGATGTGTTTTACGTCGAAAGGCTGGCCGTTCAAAGTGGATCCGTTCTCTTTCCACGTATAGCTTTTGATCGATGGGAAATCTTTGTTCATCCGTACTTCCATACGGGCGGAGGAGAGTGTGTAGCTGCTTTTTTTATTGGCTGGTGATATTTTCGGTACTTGCACGGCTTTGCAAACGACGTTGCTTATTTCGACATCTCCTTTTTCCTTTATCCGGAATCCGGTTTTCCCGGGTTGCAATGCCAGGTGTGGGACATAGCTGTGTGCGATTTGTTCTCCGTCCACATAGACGGTGATCTCTTGTTCGATGCAATTAACCTTAATGTGTCGCCGGTGATGAGCATATAGTTTGGAGATGTCGCGTGCAATTTCGGTTTTCCCGTTGGGCGTTTCGGCATACCAATAGGCGAATCCCAAATTATCGGATGCTTTGTCGCATCCGATGTATATCCAGTTGTCTTTATCAACGTAACGCATCAATACCCCTATTTCGGCATCTGAGTTTTGGGGGAGCAAATCGAATTCTACGGTGCTGTTCAGTAGTTCGGTACTGTCAACCACGATTTCTGTTCCCATGTTTTTGTTTAAGCGATACACGGTTGATAATGGCGGTTCTTCTGGCGAGGGAAGAGGTTTCGCATGAGTGGTAAATACGATAAATGCAAGAATACATAGAGTGGTTAATCGGTTCATTTTATTATTGGTTTATTCTTTACTTTATAATGTTTTTTCTTTTAAATGTTTTTCCGGCACTTTCCATTTGGGAATATTCCGGTTTGGGATATTGGCCGGACCGAGATATGATCCCGGTATATTTCAAGGGTATTTTTATCTTTTTTACAGCGGATGGAATGTCTGTAATCGAAAATGGCAAGTATCCTGTTATCGACCACTCGATTTGTTTTCGATAATAACCTTTTGAATGGACGGGTGTTTAAAGGTACATTTACCGTTGACATAAATCATAAACCCGGCTCCTTTCCCATATTTTGTTCCATTCTTGTCAAATAATACGGTTATTGATTTGTTACAACAAAACACATTATCCAGACAAAAATAGTCCCAATCTCCGTCAGGTACGAGGGGGTTAACGAGAATACTGCCATCGTATTGTGGTCGTATGCCCATTAGTCCGGATATGATGAGGTTGCAAAACGACGAATGGTTATAATCCTTTCCTCGTTCGACACCGCCTTTCCCTTCATCCCATGTCCCGTTGTTCCATTGTTTTAGGCGGGTACGGGATATCCAATCCCCGGTATAAGGATTCAAGTTTTCATCAATCCAGCAAACCGTGTCCCCTTGTTCAGTAACGATACGTTGACTATTGCTGTAAATATTCAATAGATTTAGGTAATCGTTGGGAGATATGATTCCGCGGTCGTTTTGATTCATATAGTTTGCGAGAGCGGTCAGTACCATCGATGTCAAATAGGGCCAGCTGGGACCATTCCATTGACACTCATGCCCTTCGTATGAAATTTTAAACCCCGGGGAGCTTTGTTCTACGGTCGTAGGTCCGTATGCGGCGGCAAATGCTTTTGTATCGAAGAGGAGTTTCCAGGCAGTTTCATATTCTTTGTTCGGTATATCGTAGAGCCAAGGGATATAACCCAATAACTCTCGCGAAGGAGAGAATCCGCACTTTTCTCCCTCTTTTTTGGGGATCACTTTATAAAAACAGCTCTCTTTATCCCACAGCTTTTCATTAATCAACCGTTTTAATTCATCGGCTTTCTTGTAGTAATATTCTGCTTCTACTGCTTGGTTCAATATGGTGGCGATGCGGGACAGCGCCATGGCCTCTCCATACATATAGCTATTAATCGTGGGGCGATAACCTTTCCCTCCTTCGGACAGGCTGCCCGAAACAGACATCTCCATTCCGTCTCTATCATCTGTTTGCCAAAATAGATAGGAGGAATCTCTCTTTTCTGTCTCCCAGTTAACGAAATTCTCTTGTAGAGAAGGATATAAATCTTTCAGTAATGCCGTATCTCTATGTACCAAGTAATAGTTGTATATGGCATCTGCTATTCCGCAGCTATATAATCTGGGATCGCCTCCGCCTAAGAGCCAAAACTTGGCATAATCTGATAGGATGTGTTTATCTTTCAGCCATCGCCCTTCATAGAAATGATGTACGGCTGCGCAGCTTATCGTATTGTGTTTTCCGGCCCATGGAACATCCGGTAAGAATTCTGTAATTACAAACCCTTCCGGGGTGTGTTTTATGTGTTTCCGGTAGGTCCACCAACGAAAATAATAACTCTTTTCCAACTCTTTGTCCGGACATTCAAAAAAAGGAATATTTTCATTTAAAAAGTCGAACGTTTCTGCATTTGAAATATCTTGCGCATACAATTCTACATCCGCCGCATTAAATTCCTTTATATAGGAGGATATTACAGCCGCAGACCTGTTTGGCATGATATTTTGTCCTTGTACGGACAAAGTCAAAAATAGACTTACTAAACCGAGTAATTTATATGACATCATTAAAAATCCAAGTCATGGTTATTGTATATAGCCAGTCCGATCTGTTCTAACGCCTCGTTTCTTCCATTGTACCAAAGCATCCAACAATCCTTTTCTTGGATGGCAAAAGGTTTGTAAGTGGCGCTGGCATCCCATCCGCCAGGCGTCGGTGTGATGATCGGATTTTGCGGATATCGTTCCCAGTTATCTATTCCGTTTGGAGAACGGGCCATTCCTATTTGGGCAAAATTGATATCATGAAAACCGA
>DVNA01000014.1 GCA_018714665.1 Candidatus Gallibacteroides avistercoris
ATAGGTTCCGACATCATGGGCAGGGAAAGGCTTGGTCCATTTTCCGCTTTCGCTATAATAGAAGATGGGATTCAACATTCCTTTCAACAGATCGGGATTATACACCAGATACAGCGGCGCGGAGGGATAGGTTACATCGACGGTCCCGATTGATCCGTTACTGAAATTTTCTTTCGAGAGGAACAACAGATTTCCCTCTTTGTCTGAAACCAGTTTATGGGCTGCTATCGACTGCCGATATGCCAGAGCACACAAACGGGCATATTTTTCACCTCCTACTCGGGCTGCTTCGGCCATCAGTTCATTGCCGAATGTTTCGCATTTTTTCATCGTGGCGGCATACTCTTTGGCTGCGGTTTCAAAAACAGAACAGATATCTACGGTGCCGTTTTTAGACCAATAGGGTTTTAGGTTTTCTTTGAAATACTGGATGGAGTATATATCGTCATAACCGATCATGACATACCCATCGACGGGAGCGGATGAAACCTTGCCCAAATCACAATTGTATGCCAATACAGACATCTGTTTCGTCATATCCGATGACAACGTGGCCTTATCGGCGCTTTCGGCTACTGCACCTTTTTCTTTAAAGGTTTGTTTGGTGTCGAAATAATCGCCCAGAACCAGATTCTCACCGTTTGCTCCGGCTACATAGAGATATCCCCAATCGATACGCACATCGTCTCCTCTCCTCTTTAATATAGGTTGTTCCTGAGTGCCTGTTTTCAGGTAGGTGATTCCGTTCTTTTCAAAGCGGTCAAACTCTACCGGCTGACCGACTTTATTTACTGCCCATTCGGGTGTTGCTTCTATATAAACCTGGACATCGTGTTCTTTCCCGTCGTTGGAAACTACTTGATAAGAGATATAATTGACAGGAGCAGTCATTTTATCCAAATCGTCGGTAAACAACGGTGCGGTAAAGGCCAGATTCAAATCGACTCCGCCACAGGCAAAGGTATAGAATGTCTGCAACGGACGAACAATGACGGCTTTTTGTTCGGCCACGGCATCGAAACCACTATTGATCTCTTTTTTCTTTTTCAATCCGAAGTCTACATAGGCTCCTCCTGTCCGATTATGACAATGTGCGGCAATGATATTTTCGCCTTTCTTCAAGGTTGCAACTACCTCTTTGGGTAACTCCTGCAAAACGTTATATCGCCATACATATCCGGTTGAAACCACCTCTATTCCGTTTATATAGAGTTCAAATATGTCGTCGTGCGAATATTCTAAATACAGCGTGGCATTTGTCAAATCGTCATCCAACGTAAAGGGGCGGCGTACCCAAATGTCCTTACTTTCCCAAGGAGTGGACAAATCAGGTTGATCTTTCGTCCCGAAAGCGGCTTTTCCGGCTTTCCATGCCGAATCTTTAAAATCCAAGGTTTCCCATCCTTTTGCCGGTTTGGTTTCGGTATAAACGGCATCCCACTTTTCTTGAACGGCCATAGGAAGGACCACTTCCATCGGAATGGCTTCGGTTCCCATAAACCGGTATGTTTTTCCATCCACACGAACAGCACCGACAAGCGAATGCTGGGTGCCGGTCCAGTGCCGAACCGGACTTTCGGCCAATTTATCGCTGAACGACCAGGCACTGGTATAGGGATCGATGGTTACCAACGGATAAGCAGGTGCTCTTAACTCATTTTGGGCTTCGGGAACATGAAGCTGATAAGATCCTTCCTGACAGGAATAACCCAGCAGGGCAAACAGCAAGAAAGACCAGCAAAAGGTTGTTTTCATATTTTTATGGTTTAGTCTAAATGTGCTATATAAACGCAAAAATAATTAAACTTCTCTATAAATGCGTCAAGATAAAATCAAAAATGAGTTTTAAGTTTCAAATTTATCTCCTTTCATAATTTTTTGATATACCTTTGCCCCCAATTAAATACCAGAACAATGTCAACATACACAGAAGATTCGAGAAAAGTAACGACACACCGCCTGACGGAGATGAAGGCGCGAGGAGAAAAGATATCCATGCTGACTGCATACGATTATACCATGGCAACCCTTATAGATCAAGCCGGTATGGATGTGATATTGGTAGGCGACTCGGCTTCAAACGTAATGGCAGGTAATGTTACCACCCTACCGATTACGCTAGACCAAATGATTTATCACGGCCGGTCTGTTGCCCGTGCGGTAAAACGCGCGTTGGTTATTGTGGATATGCCCTTCGGAACCTGTTCGGGAAATCCCATCAAATCGCTCGAAGCTGCCATCCGCATCATGCAGGAGACCGGAGCGGAAGCCCTCAAAATAGAGGGAGGGAAAGAGATTCAAGAGGATATAAAGAAGATTATCGACGCCGGTATCCCTGTCATGGGACATCTGGGATTGATGCCTCAATCTATCAATAAATTCGGCACCTATACGGTACGTGCCAAAGAGGATGCCGAAAGACAAAAATTGCTGGAAGACGCCCACTTGTTGCAAGAGTTGGGATGCTTCGGTATTGTACTCGAAAAGATTCCTGCCAAACTGGCCCAACAGGTGGCCGAAGAACTGACCATCCCCATTATCGGCATCGGTGCTGGTGGCGGTGTAGATGGACAGGTATTGGTTATGCACGACATGTTGGGTATCAACAAAGATTTTTCTCCGCGCTTCTTGCGTCGGTATGCAGACCTGAACAGCATCATCACCAATGCGGTACAAAACTACATTTCCGATGTAAAATCGCGCGATTTTCCCAACGAATCGGAACAGTACTAAACGACGAGCCATGAGTAGCCTGGAAAATTTTACCGCTAAATAGGGAAATTTTTCTTTATTTTTAATTTGACTACTATTGTATTAGAAAATTTTAGTTACCTTTGCAACGCAAAATCGGGAAATCCGGCAAGATGCCGGAAAAACGACGAACTCATAAGGATAAAAAATGAATTTGTACAGAATTTTTCCCGATGCTGGAATGTAACGAATAAAAAATTATTTTGCGATTTAAAAATAAACCCTTAAAAGTTTTATTACAATGATTAAAGTAGGTATTAACGGTTTCGGCCGCATCGGACGTTTTGTTTTCCGTGCAGCTCAAAAAAGAAATGACATTCAAATTGTCGGTATTAACGACCTTTGCCCGGTTGATTACTTGGCATACATGTTGAAATATGACACGATGCACGGTCAATTCGACGGCACTATCGAGGCTAACGTTGAAAAAAGCCAACTGATCGTAAACGGAAACGTTATCCGCGTTACTGCTGAAAAAAACCCGGCAGATTTGAAATGGAATGAAGTAGGTGCTGAATACGTGGTTGAATCAACCGGTTTGTTCTTGACCAAAGAAAAAGCACAAGCTCACATCGAAGCCGGTGCCAAATATGTAGTTATGTCTGCTCCGTCAAAAGACGACACTCCGATGTTCGTTTGCGGTGTAAACGAAAAAACTTACGTGAAAGGTACTCAATTCGTTTCTAACGCATCTTGTACGACCAACTGCTTGGCTCCCATCGCCAAAGTATTGAACGACAAATTCGGCATCACCGACGGTTTGATGACAACTGTTCACTCTACTACCGCTACTCAAAAAACAGTTGACGGTCCTTCTATGAAAGACTGGCGCGGTGGACGTGCTGCTTCTGGCAACATCATCCCCTCTTCAACTGGTGCAGCAAAAGCAGTAGGTAAAGTAATCCCCTCTTTGAACGGTAAATTGACGGGTATGTCAATGCGCGTTCCGACCTTGGACGTTTCAGTTGTTGACTTGACTGTTAACTTGGCAAAACCTGCTACTTACGCTGAAATCTGTGCTGCTATGAAAGAAGCTTCCGAAGGAGAATTGAAAGGTATCCTCGGTTACACCGAAGACGCTGTTGTTTCTTCTGACTTCTTGGGTGACACTCGTACTTCTATTTTCGATGCCAAAGCCGGTATCGCTTTGACTGATACGTTCGTTAAAGTGGTTTCTTGGTATGACAACGAAATCGGTTACAGTAACAAAGTACTCGATTTGATCGCCCACATGGCTTCTGTAAACAAATAAGAACTATTTAGTCTAAAATAAAGAAACGCTCGGAAGATTCCGAGCGTTTCTTGTTTCAACAAGCTTACGTACCCAACTCCGTCCGTACGCCTACTGATACACTTACACCTTTTACACAAACCTCAATTATAATACACCGCACAACAGATTTGTTCACTCGCCAGGTACGGTTTTTACCATTTTATACTCTGCCAGATAGGTATTGATAAGAAACAATGCAGAACCCTTTGCCGCAAATCGTTCCCCTAACACCTCGATTTGCTTATCGTTTTCCGGGACAGACTGAATACCATAATGAAAATCAACGACGTTACTTCGCCCTTCATTAAATTGCACCTCACACCACAACTCAAAATTACACCCCTCCAACTGGACCTCATAATCGGAACGATACACCGAAGATCGCAGATCTGCATAATCAAAATGAGCGACAAAATGACAAGCGCACAAAAGCGCCAACTGTTTGGCTCCTATTACAACCATATTACCTATTTTAAACCCAAATGCGAAAAAGAGATCGGAATACCGTCGGGCCCAACACGGCATTTCCCGTACCCAAAATCCGACAATCGCCATTGCCTCTTTTATTCATAATCACATTATTTTTCTCCTTTTCGCATTCAGGTTGTTAATTAACATTCTTCCATATTGAAAATCTCTCAAAATAGCGTTATCTTGCATACAATTTCTGTTGTCAAAAACAACCTGGAAATTATTGTACTGAACGTTGATACAAATATATAGTAAAAATACAACAAACACAAGAAATATAGGGTAATTTTACCATATTTAGAATCTTTATAAACTATCCTTTGTATGAAAAACGAAGAGATCATTCTACGAATCAGGGAATTAATCAAGATATTAGGCGTTACACAGAATGACTTCGCTGATAGGATTTCCACCGATCGCTCCAATTTCTCAAAACACATAAATGGTAAATTACCCATAAGCGAGTCGCTTATCAACAAAATCGTCGTGGGATTGGGTGTTTCAAAAGTTTGGTTAAAAACCGGAGAGGGAGATATTTTCTATATGCAAACGGCCCATAGCCACAGCACATGTGTCTCTATCCCGTCAGAAGCCATCCACAACAAGGAACTGGGCGGAACCAAGATATACGATATTGACGTTACCGCCGGCATGAGCGGCAGAGAACTAACCTTTACATCTGAAAAACAGATAGGAGCGATAGATGTACCTTACATCAACCGGAACGCACATATTGTAAAAGTAAGCGGAGACAGTATGCAGCCGGTAATTTGCAACGGAGACATGATTGCCATACGTCCGGTACAAAACAGGAACCTCCTCTTCTGGGGACAAATTTACGTGGTCGTTTTAGATGATTACAGAATGGTGAAATATGTGCGGAAAAACAGCGACCCGAACTTGATTACGCTAAAAAGTGAAAACCCGGCTTACGATGATATTGAGGTTCCGAAAAGCGAAGTCCGACACCTGTTTATCGTCGAGAACATCATACGCATTGACAACCGTCTATAACAAGAACGAAATAAAAATGCCATACCTTCTGCCAGGAGAGGTATGGCCAAAAGAAAGGAATCACCCCAACGGAGCAATTTTCAAAGAATTGTTTCAACAGTTCTATTACAAATGATTTCTGGAAATAACGACCGTTTAAAACTCCGATGTAAAATGGAACCGGATTTTCGGGAAATCGGTTTGTGCCATCTGCAATACATAACCCGAATCGGCCAAAAACACATCGCGCCCCTCCTTGTCGAGAGCCATAAACTGGTATTTCCGTTTTTTAAATGCCTCTAAAGCCTGGATATCGTCGCTCTCTATCCAACAAGCCTTATAGAGGCTAACCGGTTCCCAGCGGCATTGTGCCCCGTATTCGTGCAACAACCGGTATTGGATCACCTCAAACTGCAACTGCCCTACCGTACCGATAATTTTACGTCCGTTAAACTGATTGGTAAAGAGTTGGGCCACCCCCTCGTCCATCAACTGTTCGATACCCTTGTTAAGCTGTTTCGATTTCATCGGATCGGCATTCTCGATATACTTGAACATCTCCGGAGAGAAACTCGGCAACCCTTTGAAATGGAGCTCCTCGCCAGACGTCAAGGTATCGCCGATTTTAAAGTTCCCGGTATCGGGCAACCCCACAATGTCTCCGGGATAGGCTTCGTCCACCGTAGATTTTTTCTGAGCCATAAAAGCCGTAGGGCTGGAAAAACGCATCATCTTTCCATTTCGCACGTGCTTGTAATTGGCATTGCGCTCGAACCGCCCCGAACATATTTTTACAAAAGCGATGCAACTACGGTGGTTGGGGTCCATATTAGCATGAATTTTGAACACGAATCCTGAAAAATTTTCCTCTTCGGGACGTACTACCCGCTCGATAGCCTGTATCGGTTTAGGGGCAGGGGCAATCTGTGTAAAGCAATCGAGAAGCTCTTTCACCCCGAAATTGTTTAACGCCGACCCGAAAAAGACCGGAGCAAGCTCTCCTTTCAAATAGGGGTCCACGTCAAACTCCGGATAGACACCCTCTATCAATTCCATGTCGGCACGTAATTTCTGGGCATCGCTCTCTCCGATGTATTTTTCCAGCTCAGGATTATTGATGTCACGAAATTCCACCGATTCGGTAACAAATTGTTTGCTGGGGGTATACAAATCGAGTTTTTGCTCATAGATGTTGTAAACACCTTTGAAGCGCTGTCCGATGTTGATGGGCCAACTTAACGGACGGACAGAGATTTTAAGCTCTGCTTCCAGTTCATCCAGCAAATCGAAAGGGTCTTTTCCCTCACGGTCCATCTTATTGACAAAAACAATGACCGGTGTCTTGCGCATCCGGCACACCTCCATCAGCTTCCGGGTCTGCATCTCTACCCCTTTGGCGGCATCCACCACGATAATGACGCTATCCACGGCCGTAAGCGTACGATAGGTATCTTCGGCAAAATCCTGGTGTCCGGGGGTATCGAGGATGTTGATCTTGTAATTGCCGTAATTAAACCCCATCACCGAAGTGGCCACAGAGATCCCCCGCTGTTTTTCGATTTCCATCCAGTCAGAGGTGGCCGTCTTTTTGATTTTATTCGATTTTACAGCTCCGGCTACATGGATAGCACCTCCAAACAACAACAGCTTTTCGGTCAATGTCGTTTTCCCGGCATCGGGATGGCTGATAATGGCAAACGTGCGTCTTTTTTGAATTTCGTCGGTCAATTGGCTCATATTACGGTTTTATTAGTTTTTCGATACAGACGGACAAACTCTCCTCCCAATGCGGAATAACGAATCCGAATGTTGTTTTTATTTTCTTTTTATTCATTACGCTATAAAACGGACGGGACACTTTCGAAGGATACTGGCTTCCTTCGATGGGGTGCACTTGACAACCGGTAATCCCTGCAATACGGTGAATAGCTTTGGTAAAATCGTACCAACTACATACTCCCTCGTTGGAAAAATTATAGACGCCGGGGCGGAAGTTCCCTGCCTCGGAGGCTGTTACCATTTTCAACAGAATCGCTGCCAAATCGGCGGCATAGGTAGGCGTACCTATCTGGTCGAACACAACGTTCAACTCCGATTTTTCTCGTCCTAACCGAAGCATCGTTTTGACAAAATTATTTCCAAAAGAGGAATACAACCAGGAGGTTCGTACCACCACCGATGCGGGACAGGCCTTGAACAACAGCGTTTCTCCTTCCAGTTTTGTCGCCCCATATACCGAGCAAGGAGCCGTATCATCGCTCTCTTCATACGGTTTATAGTGAGTACCGCCATATACATAGTCGGTCGATACATGAAAAACTTTGGCTCCGACGGCGGCTGCGGCTCGTCCCAAATTTTCTACCGCCAGCGCATTGATACGCCGACACCTATCAGCATCCTCCTCGGCCCGCTCTACGGCGGTATAGGCTGCGGAGTTCAATATATAATCAATTTTATGCGTGTTTACAAAATCCGATACGGCATCACTATCGCAAATATCCAACTCTTCAATGTCCGTAAAAAAGAATCGATATGCCGGATACGTGGAGGATAGAAGCCTCAACTCGTTTCCCAACTGTCCATTGGCCCCTGTTACCAATATATTTTTTTGTCCTTCCATAAACGTTCTCCTAATTGAGTTTATAATTCCAGTTCATTGTTCCGGTCTTGCTTGTACTTTTCAGACAACAACGCTAAGAAACGGCTGATTTGGCTTATCGCCCGCTGGGTTTCGGGAGATATCTCTTTCCCCTGTAAACGCAACATCAAGACACCGTACAACGCATCGAAACAGGTTTCTATTTCGCCTTTGATATTCTCCTTGGCTTTGCTGCGCAACTCGACAATGAAAGGAAGCGTTTTATAAAACTCAGCACTATAAAAGGGCTCCTTGGTCGATTTCATCAGGCGCAGGTGAAGATCTGTCAGGTCAATAATTACGTTCTTGTTTAACTGCAAATGGCCGTGTTCAACAACGCCTTCACGGCGCATCATATCGACCAGGCTTTCGTACCAATCGAGTATGGCTTTCTTAGTCTCTGCCGGCTGGTCGAATTTTTCTACAATCTCTCGATTGATAGCTTCCATATCCAGCTTATAGGCTCGTATCAGATCCTCTATCTGCCACATATAGAGCAGATATTCGGCGATATTCTCCTTTTTCTTTTGACTGGCTATCAACATGGTTTTCCTGTTTTAAACGAATATTCTCCCACCAATGAGAAGAAATCGCTCCCTTTTACGCCCAACTGCCGACAAATGCTCTCCGCAGCAAAGATGTCGGCAATATCCTCCTCATCGGCTGCCTTTACGGTTATTTTTCCGTAACGGGTTTCCAATTCGGTTTCCGGATAAGTTATCGACACATGCTGGGGGGTATAAGGCAACGCCGTTACATCTTCCCGCACAGCATCACTCAACTCGCGCAAAACCGGATAAGCAGCATTATAGATAAATTTTCCATCCCGTTCTATCTGGGCTATCAGTTTTTTATGAAAGTTAAGAAAGGCAGTGGGTGTTTCAAAAGCTTCCCCCTTTACCCATTGAAAACGAGGCATAACCAATATATGCGGATTATACAGATAGCCTACCGGAATTTTATCTTCTACCGGCGATTCCAACTTCCGCTCTCCTTCCAGCAAGGCTATGCGAGCATCATAACTGAGGCTAATACGCGGTTCCGAAGGAAATGCAACATCCGTTGCAGCCAGGTCGTATAAGATATTTCGTCTTTTCAAAACAAAACAGACCAACGGCAGGATCTGCCCATAGGGACGATTTTCGCGAATCACGACCCGGGTCTTGTTCTTGGTTTGACGGGCGATAAACTCGGTAAAAGAGACAACCTCGGCACCTATTCTCTTGGCGACGGTCACCTCCGGATGGTCATAATCCATACCAACCGGTGCTATCACCGTATCCGTATCTTTATCAATCGCTCCTGTTTGATCGGAATCGGATGAAAAGGTTACCAAATAACCTTTCTTTTTCAATGCCGATGCCAATTCCCGCATCAACGGCTCCCTCCTCGAAATAATATGAAATTTTTTCACTTGGCAATTTTTATTCCCGGGTAAACGGAGGTAAAACACGCAACTGATTCATTTTTATCGACTAATCATACAAGTCCTTTTTTGAATCAGCAACGACGGTTTTATTCTTGTAACCATCTACCCTATTCTGTGGCAAAATTAATAAAAATAACCCGAGATAAGAGCGTTTTTTCACCGAAAACTCGAAGCTCTTTTTTCTCCCACAACCGACTATACAAGCTCTATCGAGAGAAATAAATTAGGAGATTCAAAAGAGCAGACGCTAACAGATTAAAGTATATCGGATTTTTTCAAATTTGTATCATAAAAAAGTATATTTTTGTAACCAATTAGATCACACACATTCTTTAACCTATACATACTAAACAAAATGAGCAAACACTTTTTCATGCTTGTACTCACACTTTTCTCATTCGGGATACAAGCACAGGAAGCTCCGCTGTGGATGCGATACAACTCCATCTCCCCGGACGGGAAAACAATTGCATTCTGCTACAAAGGAGACATTTACACCGTCCCTGTTTCCGGAGGACGGGCATTTCAGGTTACCTCCAATCCGGCATACGACACCCGTCCGGTATGGAGCCCCGACAGCAAAAGTATCGCTTTTTCGAGCAATCGGGAAGGGAGTTTCGATGTTTATATCGTCTCCAAAGAGGGAGGTATTCCTCAACGGCTGACGACTCACTCGGCCCACGAATATGCGGTAACATTCAAAGACAACGACCATATTCTATACAGCGCCAGTATCCAATGGGAGGCCTCTCACGGACAATTTCCATCGGGCCTATATCCTCAAATATACGAAGTCAGTACAAAGGGGGGGCGTCCCCAGATGTTCACTTCGCACACCATGGAAGACATATCAATAAACAAAAACGGAGAATACCTGCTGTTTACCGATAAAAAAGGGTACGAATGTCCCTGGCGGAAACACCACCAATCTTCCATTACGCGGGATATCTGGCTGTACAACCTGAAAGATCAAAAAACCTTCCAGAAGATCACCTCCTTCCGGGGTGAAGACCGGAATGCCGTATGGGGAAACAACAACGATACATTTTTCTATTTGAGCGAACAAGACGGAAATTTCAACATCTACAAATCCTCCGTATCGGGACAGGGACAACCTCAGCAGATCACCCAACTGAAAAAGAATCCGATACGCTTTTTAAGCATTGCCGATAATGGAACGCTCTGTTTCAACTACTCCGGAGAGATCTACACGCTTCAAGAGGGAAAATCTCCCCAAAAGGTCGATATACAAATTATCTCCGACAAATTGGAATCGGATGCGATTACCCAATACTTCAACGGTGGTGCAACCGATATTGCTGTTCGTCCCGACGGGAAAGAGATAGCGTTTATCGTTCGGGGCGACGTATATGTTACCTCGTCCGATTACGAAACGACCAAGCGCATAACCAATACGCCCGAACAGGAACGAAATCTCGATTTTAGCCCTGATGGACGGACATTGATCTATTCGTCTGAACGAAACGGGATATGGAACATCTACAAAACCGACATCGTCCGCGAGGAAGACAAATATTTTACCTATGCCAAGGAGCTGAAAGAGGAACCTTTGACTGAATCGAAAGTTGCCTCGTTCCAACCCAGTTTCTCTCCTGACGGAAAAGAGGTGGCATTTTTGGAAAACCGTACTACCCTGCGAGTTCTTAACCTGAAAAGCAAGAAGGTCCGTACCGTACTCGACGGCAAATACAACTACTCCTATTCAGACGGCGACCAATGGTACCAATGGTCGCCCGACAGCAAATGGTTCTTGACGCAATATATCGGTATCGGCGGATGGAACAACACGGATGTGGCATTGGTGAAGGCTGACGGAAGCGGAGAGATCGTCAATTTAACGGAAAGCGGATACTCTGACGGAAAGGCCAAATGGGTACTCGATGGAAAAGCCATGATCTGGTCGTCTGACCGTGCCGGATACCGAAGCCACGGAAGCTGGGGGGCACACCGGGATATGTACATCATGTTCTTCGACAACGAAGCCTACGACAAATTCCGCATGAACAAAGAAGAATTGGCGTTGACTGAGGAGATAGAGAAAGAGGAGAAAAAGAAAGAAGAAGAGCAAAAAGAGAAAGAAGCTGAAAAAGAAAAAAAGAAAAAAGAGGGAGACAAAAAAGAACAGGCAAAGGAAGAGGATGAAAAAAAGGTCGAAGATCTTGTTTTTGATCTGGACAACCGAAAAGACCGCGTTATCCGCCTGACCAACCACTCCTCTTCCTTGGGTGATGCCGTCCTGACCCCGTCGGGCGACAAGCTCTATTACCTGACCAGTTTCGAAGCTGGTGCCGACCTATGGGTACGCGACCTCAAAGAAAACAGCACACGACTGTTGATCAAAGGTACTGGATGGGGAGCATTAATCCCGGACAAAGAGTGCAAAAACCTCTATATGCTCTCCGGCGGTGCGCTCAAACGGATCGAGACATCCAACAACAGCGTCAAGAACATCCCGTTCCGGGCAGAATTCAACTACCGTCCTCAAATGGAAAGAGAGTACATATTCGACCATGTATGGCAACAGGTAAACGACAAATTCTATGACAAAACAATCCACGGTATAGATTGGACCGGATACAAGGCCGAATACCAGAAGTTCCTGCCTTACATCAACAACAACTTCGATTTTGCCGAAATGTTATCTGAAATGTTAGGCGAACTGAACGGATCCCATACCGGAGCCCGATACGGCGAAGGGTCGAGATACCAGACCGCGGCCTTAGGCGTATTCTTCGACACGGAATACGATGGAGACGGATTGAAAATAAAAGAGGTCATCAAAAACAGCCCTTTCACCCGGGCGGACTCAAAAGTAAAAGAGGGCATGATCATCGAAACTATCGACGGGCAACCGATCAAGAAAGGAGAAGACTATTACCCGCTGTTGAACGGAAAGGCCGGCAAGAAGATTCTCCTGACGGTGTACGACCCGGCTACCAAAGAGCGTTTTGAACAGCAAATCAAGGCACTCTCTTACGGAAGCCAAAACGACCTGTTGTACAAACGCTGGGTAGAACAACGCCGGGATATGACCGACAAGCTCTCGAATGGCCGCATCGGATATGTCCACATAAAGGGAATGGACAGCGAAAGTTTCCGGGAAGCATATTCCGAAATCCTGGGTCGTTGCCGCAACAAAGAGGCTATATTGGTTGATACCCGCAACAACGGCGGAGGGTGGCTGCACGACGATTTGGCCACACTGCTCAGCGGAAAAGAATACCAACGATTTACTCCACGAGGACAATATATCGGCAGCGATCCGTTCAACAAATGGACGAAGCCGTCGGCCGTATTGGTTTGCGAAAACAACTACTCCAACGCCCACGGATTCCCGTTTGTGTACAAGACCTTGGGTATTGGCAAACTGATAGGAGCGCCTGTTGCAGGTACTATGACTGCCGTCTGGTGGGAAACGCAGATAGACCCCTCTATCGTTTTCGGCATTCCGCAAGTGGGCATACAGGATATGCAGGGCAATTACCTGGAAAACCATGAATTGATGCCCGACATCGAAGTGTACAACGCCCCCTACGACCTATTGCAGGGAAGGGATGAACAACTGGAAAAGGGTGTTGA
Organism: Candidatus Gallibacteroides avistercoris; assembly: GCA_018714665.1. Taxonomy (GTDB): domain Bacteria; phylum Bacteroidota; class Bacteroidia; order Bacteroidales; family CHK158-818; genus Gallibacteroides; species Gallibacteroides avistercoris. The sequence continues at coordinate 13,156 of DVNA01000014.1, forward strand.
ACACCTGCTGAATGTGATAGGGGAAAAGAAATAAGCTTTTGAGAGGATACTTTCTATAAAAGCCCGGAGAAATCCGGGCTTTTATTTTGTCCGTTCGTTAGAGGGAAGAGGTAAAATCTGTCTGACGTTCGGCTGTTATGCCCGAAATGATACCGCTCGTCGGAACGGGTGGTCCCGCCCCTTGGCGCGAGCCGATCCCCAACCAGGATGAGGCGGGTCATTGTACATGAGAAATAAAAAGATGAGCCATACGTTTTTCGTATGGCTCATCTTTTTATTGGGAGATAAACGGGCCTATTTCATTATTATTTTGTAGAGGGCTTCGCCCCAATATTCGGCTAATTTCTTAGCGCCTTGTTCGTTGGGATGTAAATAAAAGGTCCCGGCATATCCCTCTTCGGCAACAAAATGGGTTAGATAGTTTTCTTTGAAAAACTGGAAGGCTTTGGTGTCGCCCAGAAATACGCGGTTAGGCGAGGTTTTCTTGTACTCTTTGACGATGGCCTCGATCTGAGGCGTATAGGTTTGCAGCCGATTCAACCCCTCGGCCAAATACATGGCTCCGTTATAGGTGGTTTCGCTATACCAGATAGGTCGGTGCAGGACAATCCTACATCCCGGAAAATCGGACAGCAACTTATCGATGATTTTTTTCAAATTGGCTTTATACGCTTCGGCTGAAACGGGCGACCCGTTCGGCCCTTTTATAGCGCTGTCGTTGGTGCCGAGCATAATAGAGAAATAGAGGGGTGTCTCTTTATCTTTTCTAAATTCTTTAACGGTTTTATTATTTACGGTTCGCTTAAACAAAGCTCCGCTACCGGGCAAAAAATCAAGCGTGGTACTTCCACTTACCCCACAATTGACAAATTGAACGGTACCTATTCCCTTTTTCTTCGACAGATAAAGCTGCACCTGTTTGGGCGGAGCATCTTGTGCGGGATTGGCAATCTGAGCTCCCTCCGTAATGCTGTTCCCGATAAAAACGATATTGACGTTACGGGGTTCTTTGGCTTCTGCCGATATTCCCCCAATAAAAAAAGGCAAAATCAACAACAATAAAATGGTGTGTTTCATATCTGACGGCATTTATTCTCCAAACAACGAATCTACAAATTCGGCTTTACGGAAAAGTTGCAAGTCTTCCATCCCCTCTCCCAAACCGATGTATTTTACCGGCATTTTGAACTGGTCGGAAATACCAATAACAACGCCCCCCTTAGCCGTTCCATCCAATTTGGTTATCGCCAACGCATTTACTTCCGTAGCTGCGGTAAACTGCTTGGCCTGCTCGAAAGCATTCTGTCCCGTAGAGCCATCCAATACCAACAAAACTTCATGGGGCGCTCCGGGCACAACCTTGTCCATCACTTTCTTAATCTTGGAAAGTTCGTTCATCAAATTGATCTTATTGTGCAAACGCCCAGCGGTATCGATGATAACGACATCGGCGTTATTGGCTTTGGCCGAGCTGAGGGTATCGAAGGCCACTGAGGCTGGATCTGAGCCCATCTTCTGATGAATAACCGGTACCCCGACCCGTTCGCCCCAGATCAACAGCTGTTCAACGGCAGCTGCCCGGAAGGTATCGGCCGCACCCAGATAAACGTTGTAGCCGCTTTTCTTAAACTGGTATGCCAGTTTCCCGATCGTGGTGGTTTTCCCTACCCCGTTGACACCGACTACCATGATAACATAGGGACGCTTATCTTCGGGAACGGCAAATTCGGTCTCGTTATCCGAGCCGTTTTCTGTCAGCAGGGCAGCTATCTCTTCGCGCAACAACTTTTTCAATTCGTCGGTATTCACATATTTTTCGGCAGCCACCCGTTTTTCTACCCGTTTGATAATTCTCAACGTGGTCTCTACCCCTACATCGGAGGTAATCAAAACTTCTTCCAACTCATCCAACGTATCGTCATCTACTTTCGACTTTCCGGCAATGACCCGCGTAAGTTTTGAAAATACACTCTCTTTGGTTTTGGACAATCCTTTGTCTAACGTTTCCTTTTTTTCTTTGGAGAAGAAGTTGAAAAATCCCATCGTTTTATCTTTTTGATCGAGTACCCGCTTCGAGCACGACATGCCCAACCTGCCCCGACTGTTATTGTGTTAATGGATACAAAATTAATAATTGTGCCCGAAAAAAAAAACATCCCTGCACGATTCTCTCATACAGGGAAGTCTTTTTATATCATGAAAGGTCTATACCTTATTTTGCTAAATATTCATTCACCTTTTCGTTGGGAACCATCTCTTCCTGGAACACATACGCTCCGGTTTTGGGTGATTTCACCATTTTAATTACTTTGGCGTAAGTACGGCCTTCGCCTTTTTGCAATGAAGCAACTGTTTTTTTAGCCATGGATTCTTATTTTATTTGATTTCTTTGTGAACGGTTACTCTTTTAAGAATCGGATTGTATTTTTTCAATTCGAGTCTTTCGGTGGTATTTTTTCTGTTTTTGGTGGTAATATATCTCGACGTACCGGGCATACCACTTGCTTTGTGCTCCGTACATTCAAGGATTACTTGTACTCTATTACCTTTAGCTTTCTTTGCCATCTTCTGAACTCCTAATTTATGCGTTTAAATAACCTTTTTTCGCAGCTTGTTTCAGTGCTGCATCCAATCCCATTTTATTGATTGTACGCAATCCCGCTGCTGAAATTTTCAAGCTAATCCAACAATCTTGTTCTACCCAATAGAACTTTTTTGTAAACAGGTTGACATTGAATTTCTTTTTCGTACGTCTTTTTGAGTGCGATACGTTATTGCCAACCATAGCCGTTTTTCCTGTAATCTGACAAATTCTCGACATTGCTATCTATTATTTTTTATTTGATTTTTTCTACTTTCAAAACAGAGTGCAAAGTAAACGATTTTGTCATTACCCTCCAAATATTTCTTCTATTTTTTAATCAACAAACAAGGAAACAAGCAATAACAGTGCAGCCTGGGTGGCTCTGGCAATATTGTTTTCGCGTCGGCTGGCAAAAGAGCGCAACTGGGTACGGACTTTGTCGCCGCATTTGGCAGCAATCCAAACGGTCCCTACCGGTTTTTCGGGAGTTCCCCCGTCAGGTCCGGCTATGCCCGATACCGCCACGGAACATTCAGCCTGCATCAACCGACATACACCTTCGCACATCTGACGAACAACCGGCTCGCTAACCGCACCATAAGCATCCAAATCTGCCTGACTTACGCCAAGTACCCGCTCTTTTATCTCATTTGAATAGGCTACAACGCTGCCTTTAAAATAAGCCGAGCAGCCAGGAATTTTGGTTATCTGATGGGCTATGTTGCCACCGGTACAACTTTCGGCGGTAGCAAGCATCCACCCTCTCTCTTTCAAATATCTTCCGATGATCTCGGGCAAAGAGAGATCTTCGTCGCAAAGAATATTCTTTCCCAATAAAAGATGCAATTTATTGCTCTGTTCGTCCAGCTCTTGACAGACTTTTTCCTTTTCGTATCCCCGCGCGGTCAACCGCAAACGAATCAACCCGGGCGTAGGCAGGTAAGCCAACCGGATATCGTCGGGCAAATTCCGTTCAAAATCGTCCAAAAATTCAGACAAGGCCGATTCGGCAAAATTACGAACAAGACAGGTATGGTGTAAAATAACAGCTGCTTCTTGCCGAAAAGCCGAGAGCCGGGGTAAAATATCGGAGGCCATCACCTGTTTCATCTCGGATGGGACACCGGGCATCGACACCAAAATCCGACCTTCGTGTTCAAACCACATGATCGGGGCTGTTCCCACCGTGTTCTGGATAACCGTACAACTTTCCGGCACCAGCGCCTGATCCCGGTTGGAGGGATTCATCTGCAATCCCCGCTGCTGCAACAATTTTTCAAGGTGAGCGTACACCTCGGTACTGAACACCAACCGTGTACCAAAATAATCGCAAAGGGTCTGTTTGGTAATATCGTCCTTTGTCGGGCCGAGACCTCCGGTTACCAACACAACGTTTACCCGGGAAAATGCTTCGTCGAAAGCCTCGATCATCTCTTCGCGTCGGTCGCGCACGGTGGTAATGTGCAGAACCTCGGCACCTATCGCATTCAATTCTTTGGCCATCCAGGCCGAATTGGTATCGACCACCTGCCCAATCAGCAACTCATCTCCTATGGTGATAATTTCTACATTCATCTCATTTGTTTTTTTATATTGTCAATCCGCTGCACCAGCGTCGGATGCGAATAGTAAACGAACACAAAGGATTTGGCCGGCGTCAGGTTGCACAACGCATTTGCCGAAATCTTCTTCAACGCGCCAATCAACGCCTCTCCATAGCCGCAGAATACGGCAAACGCATCGGCTTGATACTCGTTTTTACGGGAAACATAATTGGATAAGATTCCCGTCAGCATCCCCACCGGCGTATATAACATGGAGAAGGCCACCAACGACAGCGGAAACGAAGCAGTCGTCCCGCCCAACGCCTCGGATGGAAGTGGCGATTCGCACAACAGCGAAAAGAGATAAAACAGAATAAAGGTATTCAGCAACGAAGCCCACATCATTTGCCGGGTATGATGATGTTGGTAGTGACCAATCTCATGGGCCAATACCGCCACGATTTCATCCGTAGAGAGCTCGTCAATCAACGTATCGTACAGGACGATTCTTTTTTTTCTCCCCAATCCGCTAAAATAGGCGTTTGCCTTGGACGATCGTTTGGAACCGTCTATGACATAGATGTTGTCCAGCTTAAATCCGGCCTTGTCTGAAAACGCCTCAATAGCCGATCGCAGTTCTCCTTCGGGCAACGGCTCCTGCTTGTTGAACAGCGGCACAATCCAGGTAGAATAGAACATATTCAACAAAACCGAGAAGAGGGCCACCACGGCGAAAGCCGCCAACCAAAAAGAGGATTGTAACCAGCCGTAAAGCCACGTGATAACAAACAACAGTCCTCCGCCTATGACCACCCCCAGCAGCAAACCTTTCAATTTGTCTGCCACAAAGGTGGCCGGAGTCGTTTTATTAAACCCGAACCGCTCTTCTATCACAAAGACGGAATAAACGGAAAAAGGCAACGTAATGATTTCGTTGGCGACGAACAAGACCCCGAAGAAACACAATGTAAGTAGCGTCTCCGATTCGGTATAATCCGAAAGATAACCACACAACCAGCCCAATACGCCCCAAATGAGCAGAGCCAACATCAAGAGGAAATTGAACCCTTCGACATAAAGGGAGAAACGGTTGTTCGTTTTAAAGTAATTCTGTTGCCGCACATACTCCTGCTCATCGTACAATCCTTCCACTTCCGGAGGAATGGGCGAAGAGGCCGCTTTTCTGTTCATCCACGCCAACACCTGACTTACCAGAAACTCAACGGACAAGAATACGACAATCAACCAAAATATTCCGTTGTACATCGTAAATTCTCAAATCGTTACACGGGCAAAGGGAGCGGCATCAAAACCGCAGAAATCCTTGTCCTGATATTTATAATAACCGGTAATGGCCACCATGGCTGCATTGTCGGTAGTAAACGAAAATTTCGGCAGATAGATGTTCCATCCCAGCCGATCGGCATGTTCCTGAAACGCCGCCCGGACGGCAGAGTTGGCTGAAACGCCACCGGCCACCGCCACCTCGTTGACACCAAGATCCTTGGCCGCTTTCCGCAACTTATCCATCAAAATTTCAACAATGGTATATTGCAACGAGGCGCACAAGTCGTTCTTTCGCCGTTCTACAAATGCAGGGTCGGAAGCGATTTCATCGCGCAAAAGGTAGAGGAACGAGGTCTTCAATCCGCTGAAACTGTAATTGTATCCGGGGATATGCGGTCGGCTTAGCGGAAACGCTTTCGGGTCTCCCTCTTTGGCCAATCGGTCCACCACGGGACCTCCGGGATATCCCAATCCCATCACCTTGGCACATTTATCAAACGCCTCTCCGGCAGCATCGTCTATGGTCTGCCCGATGACCTGCATATCCTTATAGGACTTCACCAATATGATTTGTGAATTTCCGCCCGACACCAACAGGCAAAGAAACGGGAAAGAGGGCTGCCGCACATCGCTCTCGCTCTCCTTGATAAAATGGGCCAACACGTGTGCTTGCAGATGATTGACATCGATCATCGGAATCTGTAACGCCGAGGCCAATCCTTTGGCAAAAGAGGTACCCACCAACAACGATCCCATCAATCCGGGCCCCCTGGTAAAAGCGATGGCCGACAAGTCTCTCTTGTCAATTCCTGCCCGTTTGATCGCCTCGGAGACAACCGGGACGATGTTTTGCTGATGCGCACGGGAGGCCAGTTCAGGAACTACCCCTCCATACGCCTCGTGTACGGCTTGCGACGCGATTACGTTAGACAGCATGACTCCGTTACGGATAACCGCTGCCGAGGTATCATCGCACGACGACTCGATCCCCAATATCGTTATATCCATATTTGTTTTTAAATCAGTTTATTATATTAAATCTTCTTTTTTATCCTTAATACCCTGCGAAATTAGGCAATTAAATAGAATTATATGCAGAAATATTCTGCGAAATGTTATAAATTTGTCTCAATTTTGGCATGAGGAGGACATTTAACGCATTTAAACGGGTTATTATCGTAATTCTGGTATCGGTACTCAGCCTGTACGCAGGATTATATCTTTTGTTGAGCATACCTTTTGTACAACAGAAGATAAAAAGCATAAGCGTACATGAACTCCAAAACATCCTGCATACTGAACTCGACATCGAACGCATCTCCATAGAGCCATTCAACAAGGTGGCTCTACACAAGCTATACATAAAAGATTTACAGGGAGATACACTCCTGTATGCAGACCGGCTTTCGGCCGGGTTCGAGTTACTGCCGCTGCTGGAAAAGCGGTTTGTATTCACGACCATCCAGTTTTTCGGATTTGACATCCGTCTCAACCGACAGACACCCAAAGACAAGTTAAACTTACAATTCATTGCCGATGCGTTTCTGTCGAAAGAGCGAGAAAAGAAAGAGAAAAACATCGACCTGAAAATCCGTTCTATCCTGATCAGGCGAGGGAATCTGTCATACGATATTTTGTCTGAGCCTTACCATCCAGAAGGCCAATTCGACAAAAATCACATCCGCATCTCCAATCTTCTTTCTACACTATCTATCAAGGCGTTAAAAACAGACTCCGCCAATATCTACCTGAAACGACTCAGTTTTGACGAATCGTCCGGATTCAAGCTGAACGAATTGAGTTTTAAAGCCGTCGCCGATTCTTCCCGAATTGCCATTAACCAATTCAACCTGGCATTGCCAAACTCGAATGTAAAAATAGACAGTACCTTTTTCGATTACAGCCGCGTCGATTCCCTGCATCACCTGGCAGACAGCGCATACATTTACCTGAACATAGAGGACTCTCCGTTAATATTTTCCGACTTGGCTACCTTTGCTCCGGTTTTAAAACGATTTGAAAATCCTATCAATCTTCATCTGAACATTGACGGAAGCATCAACCATTTACGGATGAACAGCCTTCGACTACGTTATACAGAGGGTATTTCATTAACGGCAACAGGTAATGTAGATGGAATATCCGATCCGGAAAGCGCTTATATTTTCGGACAAATTTCCGACCTGTACATTACTCCCGGGGGGCTTAATACCCTCATCCAATCCCTGTCTTCCACCTCCAAAAGGCTTTCGGCAATCGACAATTTAGGGTATATCCGGTTTCGAGGAGATATCTCCGGATTCTTCAACAATTTAGTAGCTTACGGAAAAATACAAACTCCCAGGGGGGATATTCACTCGGACCTGCTTTTGAGTTACAACTTTTCCAAAAAAATCTTTTCATACAAAGGGTCTATCGCTACGGAACTATTCGATTTGAGCAACCTGTTTGAAAACAAAGACCAATTCGGGAAAATCAGTTTCAACCTACACATCGACGGCAATCACCCCAAAAACGGAAAGATAAATGGGGCGATAGAGGGCGAAATCGGGAAGATACACTTTAAACGGTATCCATACGAGAACATCCGGTTAAACGGCCATTACAGCAACACGGCCTACGACGGCTGGCTGGAAATAGATGATCCGAATGGGAAACTCTCCATGTACGGAATCATCGACTTGCAGGACAAAACTCCTATTTTCAGGTTTACGGCACAAGGGAAAAACATCAAAGTACATGAATTGAAATTAACTCCCAAATATGCTGACTCGTCCCTGTCGTTCGGTATAAATGCCAATTTTGTGGGAAACTCTTTCGATACGGCAGAGGGTGAACTTTCGTTGGACAGTACCTCCTTTGTCAACGGCGACAAACGGTTCTTCCTCGAAAAATTCTCTATCAAAGCAAAAAATGCCGGAACCCCTCAGTCGTTGCAAATAAATTCAGACATCCTTCGTGGTGAGATCTCCGGTCAATATTCATTCAAGACACTGTACAAATCATTTCTCGAACTTCTCCGCCCTTGCATCCCCTCTCTGATAGAAACGGAACAGGAACAGGAGGAGACTGACACAAACAATAAATTCCAATTCCATCTCTCCTTCAACCATACAGAACCGATATCTTCGGCGCTCGAACTTCCCGTTTCATTCGGAGAAGAGGGTAGTATCGACGGTTTCTTTGACAGCGAGGCGCAAAAATTCAGACTAAATACCGTATTGCCCGAATTTTCTATAAAAAAATCGAGGTTTGAATCGAGCCAACTGGTGGTAGAAAAAATAAACGACCACATCCACTTGCAAATGCACACAAACGGGCTGAACCGGAAAAACCAATATATATTGCTCTCATTGAATGCTGACGCACAAGGCGACAGCTTAGAGACCCAGTTCAATTGGAGCAACATTGCGGAAGCTACATTCAGCGGGAAAGTATCGGCAACTACTCATTTTTTACCAGGGACGGATGAACATCCCCTGAACATGGACATAGCCATCCACCCTACAAAACTGATTCTCAACGATACGATCTGGAACCTCAACCCTGCCAAGATCGAGATTGACACCGGAATCGTCTCCATAAAAAATTTCGAGATAAGACGGGACTCCCAATACCTGTCCATCAACGGAAGGGCCTCGAAAACAGATCAAGACTCTGTCAAGCTGACATTAAACGACATAGACCTCGATTATATTTTCGGATCGCTCAACATCAAGAACGTAACTTTCGGCGGACGGGCTACGGGCGATTTCATCGCCACCAAATTCTCGGATATACCGATCATGTCAACCGAAAAATTCGAGGTAAAGAACTTCTCATACAACGATGCCCCTGTGGGTGATTTGAGCCTTTTCAGCAAATGGGACAACGAAAACAAAGGTGTCCTGTTGCAAGGGAAAATCAGCCAGCCGGATGTCCCGGATACACAAATCAACGGACACATCTTCCCTACGGGCGACTCGCTATCGTTCTATTTCGACACGCACAAACTGAACCTTGCTTTCATGCAGCCTTTCGTATCCAAAATCATGCAAGATTTTGAAGGCGACGCATACGGGAAGATCCACTTTTTCGGCCGTTTCAAGGCCTTGAACGTCGTCGGCGATGCCTGGCTGCAAAACCTGCGGTTCGGCATAGAGTACCTCAATACCGCCTATTGGTTGTCAGACAGCATACATCTGAGACCCAACTCCATCTATTTCAACAACATTCAATTAAACGATACAGAAAATCATACGGCACAGGTAACCGGAGTATTGAACCACAGCCACTTTAAAAACATGGATTACAACATCCAAATCAATAATGCCCGCAACCTGCTTGTATTCAATATTACAGAACGACAGAACCCCGTCTATTACGGCAGAATCTACGGAACCGGAGCAGGAAGCATTCGGGGAGATATGTCAAGAACCAATATCAATGTAAACATGAGTACAAACGAAAACTCCAAGTTTACATTTGCCTTGTCTGACAACGAAACAGCCTCCGATTACCAATTCATCACCTTTGTCGATCGCAGGCAACTGTTGGCCGAGAAAAAAGACAGTACAGAAAACCGGCGTCTCCGAACAACGCTTATTCCAGAAACCATTACAAAAAATATTGAAAAAAGCCTGAATGTAAACCTTCAAGTAGATGTATCTCCCCAATCTACCCTTTATTTGATCATGGACCCAGATACAGGTGATGAAATCAAAGCTAACGGATCGGGAAGCCTACGGATAGAATACGACAAGCTGTCTGACTTGAAACTATACGGAACTTACACGCTGGAAAAAGGGAATTACAGTTTCAGCCTGCAAGATGTCATTTCCCGTGAATTCGCCATACAGCCGGGAAGCAGTGTAACGTTCAGAGGCAATCCCAAAGCGGCAGACCTGAGTATCTCGGCCAGCTACACGGTAACCGCCAATCTACAAGATCTGGACGAAAGTTTTGCAGACGATAAAGAACTGACCCGGACAAACATCCCCGTCCAGACGATATTGTCGGTAAACGGGGATCTGCAACGTCCGGAACTGGCTTTCGACATCCAGCTGCCATCATTGAGCCAGGACATCGAACGGCGTGTCAAAAACATCATCAGTACCGACGACATGATGAACCGGCAAATCATCTATTTGCTGGCTTTGGGAAAATTCTATACTCCCGACTACATGAACGTGGGCCAAAACCGCAACAACGAACTGGCCTCTGTTGCCTCCTCCACCTTGTCGTCTCAATTAAACAACCTGCTCAGCCAAATCAGCGACAACTGGAACATCGGGACAAACATCCGAAGCGACAAAGGAGATTTCTCGGATGTAGAATTTGAACTGGCTCTTTCCAGCCAACTGCTCAACAACAGACTGATCTTTAACGGAAACTTCGGATACCGGGACAACCAGATAAATGACAACATGTTTATCGGCGATTTTGATCTGGAATACCTTCTGAGCAAAAGTGGCAACCTCCGGTTAAAAGCATATAATCACTACAACGATAAAAACTACTATATAAAATCGGCCCTGACCACCCAAGGGGTAGGTATTATATTCAAACGGGATTTCGTACGATTTTCCGACCTGTTCTACCGTATCCGGAACCAAATTAACAGAATTCGCAAAAAACGACTCAACAAAAAGCAGCTCGAAACGTTATCTATACCAAGAGAGCAGGAGTCGGGACCTCTCATCCCCGAAACGGAGGTAACCGACAACTCTCCTATTTAATATAGGTAACATCCGAAGCGAGCCGCTCATGAAAAAAATTATCTTACTATCTGTTTTTCTGCTGACAGGTCTTTTTCTATCGCAAATCATACCCGGAATGTTGGGTAACTATTACCCTGGAATTAAACATTCGTTAGACAACCTGATGTTCGTCTGCCTTGCCTACATCATGATCAATGTAGGGAGAGAATTTGAACTCGAAAAAAAGAGATGGAAAAGTTACTTGAAAGACGCTGCCATTGCCATGTTAGCTGCCGCTACCCCTTGGATTATCATTGCCTTCTATTTCATGTACTTGCTCCCTGCCACCGAATGGGAAAACTGGACAGCCTGGAAAGAGAACCTGCTTTTAAGCTGCTTTGCAGCACCTACTTCGGCCGGGATACTATTCACCATGCTGGCCGCCGCCGGATTAAAAAATGCCTGGATATACCAAAAGACACAGGTCCTTGCCATATTCGACGATTTAGGAACCATCCTGTTGCTGATACCGCTGCAATTTTTCATGATCGGATTAAAATGGCAACTGTTCATCATCGTCTTTATCGTAGCCGGATTGCTCACCTTCGGATGGAAACGGCTGGGACACTATACCCTGAACCAGTCCGCGGCCATGATTATTCTCTACTCCATCGGGCTGGTGTTTATCTGCTCGGCCATCTACTCCGTATCAAAGAAACTTTTCGATGGCGGAGTTCATATCGAGGTCCTGTTACCGGCATTTATCCTGGGAATCGTCATGAAGACTACCCACCATCACCCGGAAGAAGATATGCGAATCGAGCACAAACAACATAAGAACAACATTACACAAATTATCCGCCGCATTACACACCCTTCGTCGGCGGCAGAAACAGAACTGATCTCCGATATCGTTTCCTACCTTTTCATGTTTTTGGTAGGCATCAATACTCCTTTATTTATAGGAGAGCTTCCCGACATATCCCAAACCGTCAGCATCACCGCTTCCCTGCCAATGTTTGAATGGAGCGTCATTATATGGCACGTAATCGTGGTTACGTTGCTCTCTAATATCGGAAAAATGATTCCCGTCCTTTTCTATCGCGACAAAAACATTTTAGAAAGACTGGCCCTCTCCATCGGGATGTTTACACGGGGCGAGGTGGGTGCAGGCATCATCATCATCGCATTAGGGTACAACTTGGGAGGTCCTATTCTGATTATCGCTCTGCTCAGCTTAGTACTGAATCTGGTTCTAACCGGAGCCTTCGTCTTGGTTGTCAAAAAACTATCGTTGAAAGTATACGGCAATGCTGTCAGCAAGGAGAGTTACATCTAAATAAAAAATGAGATTTTTTTGACGGAATATTTCATCCTTTCGTTATTTCTGCGTAACTTCGAATCCAAATAACGAAAGGATACTGCGTGCCCAGAAGTTATCATATAAAATATTTCAAAAAAAAGGCGATATATTTTGATATTATTCAAATTTATCGCATATTTGTTGAGTGAAAAAACGCACACAGCTCGCAAAAGTTTAAATATTTTTATTTTTTTTGTTAAGAATTTAAGTAATCACAAGCTTATAAGTACACTTTAAATTTAAACATTACTATCATGAGTGAAATTTCAAGAAGAAGTTTTCTTCAAAGAAGTGCAGTTGCTGCATTGGGACTCACGGTTGTACCTAACACGGTATTAGGTAAAAGTTGGGGACACACAGCACCTACGGACAAAATGAATATCGCAGGTGTAGGTATCGGAGGTATGGGTAATGCTAACTTGGGCGGAATGATGACAGAAAACATCGTAGCTCTTTGCGACGTTGACTGGAAATACGCCGGAAAAGGTGGTTTTGCTCGCTGCCCGGATGCCAAGAAATACAAAGATTTCCGTGTCATGTTCGATGAAATGGGTGACTCTATCGACGGAGTATTGGTTGCAACAGCTGACCACACACACGCTATCATAGCTGCACAAGCTATGACGATGGGAAAACATGTTTATGTTCAAAAACCGTTGACTCACACCGTTTATGAATCTCGTTTGCTGACTAAACTGGCAGACAAATACAAAGTGGCAACACAAATGGGTAACCAAGGTTCATCCGGATCAGGCGTTCGCCAAATTTGCGACTGGATCTGGAACGGCGAAATCGGTGAAGTAACCAAAGTGGAAGCCTTTACTGACCGTCCTATCTGGCCCCAAGGTTTGAACAAACCCGAAGGAAAAACAAAAGTTCCGAAAGATTTGGATTGGGAATTGTTCTTAGGCCCGGCCAAATTCCGTGACTACAATCCCATTTACCATCCCTGGAACTGGCGTGGATGGTGGGACTTCGGAACAGGAGCTCTCGGTGATATGGCTTGCCACATCTTGCATCCCGTATTCAAAGGTCTTAAATTAGGATATCCTACCCGTGTACAGGCCAGCTCTACCAAACTGTTGGCAGACTGCGCACCCTCTGCACAAAAAGTAAAATTGGTATTCCCCGCTCGCGACAATATGCCGAAAGTTGCCATGCCCGAAGTAGAAGTATGGTGGTATGATGGCGGTATCAAACCCGAACTTCCAGCAGGCTGGCCGGTTGGAAGAAACCCGAACGATTCAGGAGGAGGTGTTATCTTCTACGGAACAAAAGACATCCTGATTTGCGGTTGCTACGGTGTTAACCCGTGGTTGCTCTCTGGTAGAAAACCCAACTCACCCAAAACTCAACGCGAAATCACTGTTTCTCATGAACAAGACTGGATCAGAGCATGTAAAGAAAGTGCTGCCAACCGCGTGAAAACAGCTTCTGATTTCAGCGAAGCTGGACCGTTCAACGAAATGGTTGTAATGGGTGTGCTAGCTACCCGTCTGCAAAACTTGAACCGTGAACTGTTATGGGATGGCCAAAAGATGGAATTCACCAACATCAAAGACAACGATGAAATCAGAGTGATGATCTCTGACGACTTCCATGTAGTAAACGGCGACCCGAAATTCGACACGAAATGGAGTGAACCGTTCAATGCAAAAGCATTTGCTGCCGAATTGATCA
>DVNA01000115.1 GCA_018714665.1 Candidatus Gallibacteroides avistercoris
AAAATGGGCTTCTACTACATCGCCCTGAAAGCCGAGGTCCCCATCGTATTGGCATATCTGGACTATGGGAAAAAAGAGATCGGGCTCACCCGGATTTTTTACCCCACCGGCAACGAAGAGGCCGACTTGAAAGAGATCAAGGCGTTCTACCGGGACAAACGAGGTCGATTCCCGGAACGCTTCGCCATAGAATAAGGGACCAAGAAATGAAACAAAGCGGGAAATGAAAAACATACATTTTCCGCTTTGTTTGTTATACCGCCAAAATTTATACGTTTATGAACGATTTACGTGTCTCTGCCCTGCAATTCGACATGGCATGGGAAAACAAGGAGAAGAACCTGCAACATACTGAAAAATTACTGGAAAGCCTGCAAGGAAAAACCGATATTGCCGTCTTACCCGAAATGTTCACCACCGGATTCAGCATGAACAGCCGACAACTGGCAGAACCCATGTCGGGCGAAACGATGCAGTGCCTTCACCGGTGGGCTACCGCTTTCAATATGGCTGTTGCAGGCAGCTTTATCGCCGAAGAAGGCGGCAACTTCTACAACCGGGGGTTTTTCATCACACCCGAAAACGAGGCATTTTTTTACGATAAACGCCACTTGTACAGAATAGGAGAAGAAGGAAACAGCTTTTTACCGGGCAACAAACCGCTCATCATCCCCTACCGCGGATGGAACATCCGGCTGCTGATCTGTTACGACCTGCGCTTCCCCGTATGGGCGCGAAACGTGGACAACGGCTACGACCTGCTGATATACACCGCCAACTGGCCGACATCGAGGGCTCATGTCTGGAAAACGCTGCTGGCTGCCCGTGCCATCGAAAACATGGCTTATGTGTGCGGTGTCAACCGCACAGGAGGTGTTCGCAAAGACAATATTTTCGAATATGCCGGCCATTCACAAATTCTGGATGCCAAAGGGAAAACGCTGGCAACGACCCAGGAGTTTAAAGAGGACATCTGTACTGCGACCCTCCGGTTGGACGAACTGCAACGCTTCCGGGAAAAATTTCCGACATGGAGGGATGCCGATACGTTTTCCATTTCCGATTAACTGATAAGGGAGAACAATTTGTACGGCAGATATTGTTTTTTATCGAAACGATGCAGCATTTTGAGATATCTATCCGTCTCTTATACCAAAGAGAGGAATAATAACTTAAAACAAAGGATTTATGAAATTTGTAACTTATGTATTGTCGGTGTTTTGTTTTTGCCTGACCCTGACCGCTTGTAGCGCAAAAAAAGAGGCACAAGCATCTTCAAAACAACTCAGCGCTACGCTACTGAACGGAGAATGGAATGTCATAAAGATGGGCAACGAATCCATCACCCCGGGAGAAAATACGCCGTATATAGGCTTCTCGTGGGAAGAAAAACGGATGTTCGGCTTTACAGGATGCAACCGGATGTTCGGACAGTTCAATCCCGAAGATGTGGTAAAAGGAGCTATCGACTTCGGCGCAATAGGCTGTACCCGTATGGCTTGCGCGGAAGACTCTTATGAGCAACCGTTCCTGGCAGCTCTGAACGAAGTGAAAACCATCCAGGCCAATTCAAAAGGAGAAATCGAATTGGGAGACAACAGCGGGAAAACGCTCATCGTATTGAAGAAACGTACGGAATGATGATAAATATTGCTTTTATTTCTTGATCTTTTTTTAACAACAGACGCCTGAAACCGAACATTCGCCGTATTCAGGCGTTTGCTTTTTTTACCAAACCGCTACCACAGCTTGATAAATCAAGAACAGACAAATAAGCAATTTGACAATCAATCCCGAAAAAAAACCGATAAAAGCACCGAATCCGGCCTTTATGGCTGCGTTCGAATCTTTGCCCTGCAACAGTTCGCCGACAATGGCCCCTACCAACGGGCCCAAAATAAAGCCCCACGGCGGAAAAACAAAGAGGCCCAGAATTGTCCCGACAACACACCCCCACTCGCCCCATTTCCCTCCACCGTAATATTTGGTCCCGATGATGGGAGCTATATAATCCAAAACCAGGGAAATCACCACCAGGACCAATGCCACGACCAACGTGGTGGTAGAGAACTGAACCCGGTCTGACACCTGCAAGACAAGCATCCCGATATACGTCAACGGCGGACCGGGCAACACCGGCAATACCGATCCGGCAAGCCCTGCCAGCATACATAAAAAACCTACTACCAAAATAAAAATCTCCATAACAAACATTCGTTTTTATTTTATCGTATATAAAAAGATGTCCATTTTTCGTTCTCTACTTCAAGTATTGAAAGGCAAACGAGCCTTTAATCGATATACGGACACCACATTCCGACCCATACACCTCCACAAAGATAACAATATTGCCGAAAAACGGCTGTCTTCCAAAACAAAAGAGGCGTGTTGCCCAAACAGGCAACACGCCTCTTTATCAATCTATCTCGTTGAATTACCGTTGTACTGCGTAGTCGGTATCTACAAGGGGTTTCTTACCGTAAACCGGAACAAAGACTACACTGTATTTATACCCACCGTTGGCCACCCCAAGCCGATACTCTTCGTGCGGCCACAAGCCCCAACTGTTATCCCCGCCGACACCGGTTTGCTTGTAATCGACATTCAATTCGACCAGCCCCCTCGGAACGATGTCGTTGGTATGCCGGTAATCGATGTTCTTGATGGCGGGATCGGTCGATTTCGATTTTTTCCGGGCTCCGCCGTCGAAATCTTCAATCGTATTGTTCAAGGCATTGAATCCGAAGGGTGTCTCGGAAGCTACCATAAAACCGTTACCGCTTTTGTTCAGAACAGATACCCACTGTACATCCATGCGGTGCCCGTTCTCCTGAGGGCGGATATAGGGTACATACATCTCGCCTGCGGTAGTGGTATATAAATCGACAAAGGCGCTGGTTTTTCGGTCTTGATAGTTTTCCCACGGACCGCGCCCGAAATAGGTTATCCTGTCATACTCGGCCGGCAGCTGCATACGCATCCCCAGTCGCGGCAGGAACGGCAGTTTATTATCTAAAATGACCAATTCATTGTCGAAACGGACAATTCCGTTGCCGAATATCTTGTAGGTGGTATTGTAATTTACCTTTTCCGAGGGCCAGGCGTATTGGCAGGTAATCTCTACGGAATGGGCATCCGAACGGATTTCCAGCCCTACCACCTCTTTCAGCTCCTGCGATATTTTGTTCCAGATCTCTGTTTTGGCAGCAGGTTGATAACCGTAATCGTTATCGGTTGAAGCCCGCCAGAAATTGGGACGGGGGCCGAAACCATCCAGAATCAGCTCTTTCCCTTTCAGTTGATAGGAGGTGATAATGCCCGTTTTTTTATCTACAACCAGCTGAAAATCTTTCCCTTTCAACGTTATATCCGTATCGTTGTCGGTCAATGCGGGTGCCGCCATTTCAGGTTCATAATCTTTTTTTACCGGAGTATTGAGCAGGAACTGCTCGTTGGCCAGTTCATATCCCTTTTCGAGCAACGGTTTTGCTTTTTTGAGACGGGCGGCAACCGTCAAGGTATATTGTTGGGGGACATCTTGCTCGGTCAAAGTAACGGGGAGTTTTACCGTCTGGCTTTGACGTGGTGGCAGATTGACCGAGAACTTCCCTTTTTTGATCACTTTGCCATCCTCTTTCAGTTGATAATCAAAAGTAAAATCGTCGAGCGACTGGAAGAAATAGTCATTTCGCACCGTCAATTTCCCGTTGGCCGGATCGAAATTCGTAAATTTTATATCCTGATACACCTTCTTCATCTCGTAGGAGTGTGGTTTGAGGCTGCGATCGGGGAAAACGATTCCGTTTATCAGGAAGTTTCCGTCAGAAGGGGTATTTTCTGGACCGAAATCGCCACCATAGGCCCAGAATGTCTGCCCGGACGCGTCGCGTTTGTTCAAGCCCTGGTCTACCCAATCCCAGATACAGCCGCCCTGCAACAGGTCATATTGTTCAATAACCGTCCAATAGTCCTGGAAATTTCCCAGACTGTTACCCATGGCGTGGGCATATTCACACATGATCAACGGCCGGTCGGAAGACTCATCCTTGGCATATTTCTCTATGTCAGCCGGCGTAGGATACATCGGGCAGAAGATGTCGCTGTTCCACTCCATCTCCGCACGTTCGTACTGAATGGGCCGCGAAGCATCGCGTTTGCGTATCCAGTTGTACGATTGATAAAAGTTGTATCCGTTACCCGATTCGTTCCCCAACGACCAGATAATGACACTCGGATGATTTTTATCACGCTCTACCATGTTACGGGTACGGTCTATGATGGTGGGCTCGTATTCGGGTCTGTTTCCCATTGTTCCTCCTTTGCGCAGGTTGTAGCCCAAACCGTGGGCCTCGATATTGGCCTCGTCTATGACATAGATACCGTATTCGTCACTCATCTTATAAAACATTTCGGGCTGTGGATAGTGGGATGTCCGCACCGTATTTACATTCAATTTCTTGAACAACTCGAAATCTTTGCGTAACAGCTCTTCTGTCATATAATGTCCCGTAGCGGGATTATGCTCATGGATATTTACCCCTTTGATCAGAATCGGTTGTCCGTTTACGAGCAGCTGACGATCCTTGATCTCAACGGTACGGAATCCTACCCGGTGTGAAACAGCCTCCTGAACCTTTCCCGAAGGATCTTTCAGGGTGAGCAACAAGGTATAAAGGTTAGGGGTTTCGGCCGTCCAATGCGCGGCATTTTCAATCTCTTTGGCAAAGGTACATACAGCCGATTCTTTCACATC
>DVNA01000116.1 GCA_018714665.1 Candidatus Gallibacteroides avistercoris
CAGTTTCATGTCAAGTATTTGGGTAACCACAATCCATACCCCGATGAACGAAAGAATTCCGGTGAATATATTGATATTTCCCGATTCTTTCATTAATTTGAACATATTGTATAGCAGCAGGGCGACTAAAAATATGTCGATGGCGTCTTTTATTCCGAAGTCTTGCATAAGGGTTTAGGTTCCATGAGTGTTTTGGTTACTATCTTAACGGTCTCCACGGCCTCTTTTACGTCGTGTACCCGTAAAATGTCACTTCCTCCCAACAGGGCCAGCGTGTTCAATACGGATGTACCGTTGAGACTACCCTCTGGGGTTGTTCCCAACAGGTTGTATATCATCGATTTTCTTGATACTCCTGCCAGAATGGGCATATCGAATGTCGTGAAATGGTGCAGGGCGTTCAGCAGGCGGTAATTGTCGTCGAGGGTTTTGCTGAACCCGAATCCCGGGTCGATGATGATATCGCATACTCCTAACGACCGCAACCGTGCCGTCTTTTGGGCAAAATATTGCAATATTTCGGCCACCAGGTTTTCATAACGAACGTGTTTCCCCATATCCTGGGGGGTTCCGCGCATATGCATCAGGATGTAGGCCGTATGGTATTGGGCAACGGTGGCGAACATCTCTTTGTCGAGTTCTCCTCCGGAAATGTCGTTGATGATCTCCACTCCGTAATTTTCGATGCACATCTTTGCAACAGAGGCCCGGAAAGTATCTACCGAGAGAAATACATCGGGAAAGGTCTTGCGGATGGCCGATAGCGCCTTGTCGAGGCGGTGTATCTCCTCTTTTTCAGGAATATCCGTTGCATTCGGACGCGATGAGTAGGCTCCTACGTCGATGATCGTTCCCCCTTCGTCGATGATTTGCCGTGCCCGCCGGATAACAGCATCTTCTGCCTGGCAGCGGCTGGCAGCGTAAAACGAATCGGGCGTAACATTGAGTATGCCCATTACCACCGGGGTAGAAAGGTCTATCAATGTGCCTTTTATGTTAAGTGTGGGCCGGTTCTCCCTGGGTACGGTTTGCATCTGTCCTTGCATTATGCGTTAAAGAATATACGAAGATACGTCGTTTTATTTAAAAACGGAAAGAGCTTGGCCTCTATTTTATTCTTTCAGACGGGGTACAGCCTCTATTTGGTATCGCTCTTGGGGATTTTTTGCCTGTGGCGTTACTTTTTTTCGTGCCTGTCTGTCGGTCTTTGTTTTCGGCGTTTTCGGGCTATCGGATTTATTGTCTGTACTGTCGGATTTCAGCTGTTGCAAGAATGCTTTTGTCTCCTCTTGGTAGGGGAGTGTCTCTAACGGTTCCGAGGCGGGGATGCGTCGGTTTTTGTCCCAAACGAGTGCAGTCAAAACAACAATCAATACGGTCAGTACGATGATGGCGTTGCGTTGTCCTTTTGAAAAGTAGAAAAAATCGCTTTTCATACGTTTAGAACACGCCCAGTCCGGACAGGAAAATCAGTGCGATGGCGATGGGCGCGATGTATTGGATGCAAAATATCAACAGCTTGAAAAATCCTACTTTTAAAGTCTGCCGATTGGAGACCTCGTTAAAGACGATTTTTTTGTTTAATACCCACCCGACGTAGATGGCTATCAGCATTCCGCCTAAGGGGAGCAGGATATTGGAAGCCGTGAAGTCGCAAAAGTTGAATATGGTCAGACCGAAAAGCTTGAAATCTTTCAGTACGCCGAACGAGAGCGAACACAAGGTGCTGGATACGATGCAGAAAGCAATCAGTATCCAGGTGGCTTTTTTACGTGAGATGCCGAACTCCTCGTGCAGGTAGGCAACCCCCACTTCGCACAGGGAGATGGTAGAGGTAAGGGCGGCTACCGATAATAAGATGAAAAACAGCATGGACCAGAACAGGCTGCCCGGCAAATGTTGGAAAATATTGGGCAATGTGATGAACACCAACTCAGGCCCTTGCGAGGGGTCTATCCCGAAAGAGAATGCTGCCGGGAAGATCAAAACACCGGCCAGTACCGCAACCATTGTGTCAAGAATCCCTACGGTAACGGCCGTTTTGCTCAGGTTGGTACTGTCCGAGAAATAGGATGCGTAGGTGGTAAGGGTTCCCATCCCTAACGAAAGGGAGAAGAAGGCCTGACCCATGGCCCGTAGAATGACGTTGGAGTCTATTTTCGAGAAGTCGGGATGGAAAAGGAATTTAAGTCCTTCGCTGGCTCCCGGCAAAAAGATTGAGCGGATGCAGAATACGATAAGTATTACGAACAACAGGGGGGTCAGGATGTTGGATGCTTTCTCTATCCCGTCTTTAATACCTCGTGAAACGATAAAGTAGTTGAGGGCCAAAAAGAGGAATATCCAGATGAGGGGGCGGAACGTATCGGACGAGAATCCGGTAAAGGATTCTTGAAATTCTGCGGCACTTTTCCCGGTCAGCCCGTTGGTGAGCGCTTGAAAGACATATTCCAGTGTCCAACCGGCAATAACGCTGTAAAATCCCAGGATGAAGATGGAGGCGAATATCCCCATGATACCGATGATGTTCCAGTGTGTTCCCGGAGAGAGTATTTTGTAGGCTTTGTTGGCATTTGCTTTTGCACTTCTGCCGATGGAGAATTCGGCTATCATAACCGGTACTCCGATGAAGAATACGCAGATGAGATAGACCAGTAGAAATGCGGCTCCCCCGTTCTGTCCCGTTTCGTAGGGAAATCTCCATATATTACCCAATCCCACTGCCGATCCTACGGTGGCAGCGATGACTCCTAATTTGGTAGTAAAAGTGGTTCGATTGCTCATGATGATGTCTTGGTGTTTTCTAAACTACACAAAAG
Source organism: Candidatus Gallibacteroides avistercoris (assembly GCA_018714665.1). Classification (GTDB taxonomy): domain Bacteria; phylum Bacteroidota; class Bacteroidia; order Bacteroidales; family CHK158-818; genus Gallibacteroides; species Gallibacteroides avistercoris. The sequence goes on from DVNA01000116.1 coordinate 2,820, forward strand.
TATATTATTTTAAGAAAAAACCGCCATTATGGAAAGAATAAAAATCAAAAAACAATCAAAAAGTTCATTTTTGCAGAGGATATGGGGATGA
>DVNA01000117.1 GCA_018714665.1 Candidatus Gallibacteroides avistercoris
CTATCATCGCTATCAGAATTTAATACGGGGGATGATTCTTCCTTCGATTCTGAACCTTTATCCGAAGGATCTGGGTCTTTTTCTTCATCACTTCCAGAACTTAATACGAGGGATGATTCTTCCTTCGATTCTGAACCTTTATCCGAAAGATTCGGGCCTTTTTCTTCATCACTTCCAGAACTTAATACGGGGGATGATTCTTCCTTCGATTCTGAACCTTTATCCGAAGGATCTGGGTCTTTTTCTTCATCACTTCCAGAATTTAATACAGGAGTGTGGGGCCCTTTTGTCATAAGCCTATTTTCAATGATTCTTTCTGGACCAACAACTGACAATAACTCAAAAATCATTTTTCCAGATAACCGTCTTTTCGTAAAATCATTTGCCTTTTCAATTTGTCCCCTTAGTTTAGAGTTAGGGAGAAGATTGTAAAATAGCATTTTATCCTGTTCAAAATAGGACGTATCCGTTAAACGGATGGTCCAATCATTTCTATCTGAGAATTTCATATATAAAGAATTTAAAAGAGGGCGTATAACACGCCCTCTATGAAACATTTACTTCTGTAATTAAGCTGATTCAGTCTCAAACCCCGGGATATCCGAATCATATTCCCAAAGTGGATCGCTGCACGGCTCTCCCTGAAATTGGCACGTAGCACTTCGTACATTGTCGTTTGTACCGATGTTTTGGTACGTGAATTTCAACCCGGATGAACACGGAGACCCTCCTATAAATTTTTTCCCTGACGAGCAATGTTCAATAATTACGATATAGCGATCTCCGTGCATATTATACAACGTATCAAGTAGCTCCCCTGAAATTCCCTCAATCGTTAAGGGAATAGTCAGCTGTCCTAATAGATCATTACTATTAGCAATAGCCGGAATAATACTTGACGAAAGGGCACAGATGTAGGCAAATCTTGCTTCGTCTTTCATAGGAATCTTAGTAGAAATTATTCCCCCCTCCGCTTTGGGGAAATTATCCATATCGACTTCGTCCCGTATTCTGGCAACATACAACCTATACTTGTAACCGGGAGACTTCGTTACCGGTTCAAGCATTTCTATGTTTTTTGTTGGATTTAATATAGCCATATCCTATAATTTTAAGCTGTTACTTTTCTTTCGAGCTCTAAAAACTTACCTGACGGAACAACTCTTTTAATCGTTTTTGATCCAACAAGAGTTTCCTCCTCTTTCAATTCGCAATATACCTTGATGTAATCACCAACGGCATTAGGGGTCCACGCCTCTTTGATAGAGGCAAAGTTTCCGGTTTTATCAATTTTAGTAGCATTTGTGGTATTTCCGCAAATGATCTTATACACCCTTTCGGGAGAGGCATTTACTATGTCCGTTATTTTTGTCTCTGCGGTGTTTGATCCTGTTTCAAATACGGTATTTTCCGATCCATCTACCGTAGTTGCGCCATCCTCTAACGTAGTTACCGGGTAATTGGTAAACAATCGCTGGTATATACGCCCGGATTTTTCCAGATCAGTTACCGAGCTAAATTTAGCTCCTGGGGCCAATACGCCGGACCCTTCTTTCCACCACGATGCCATTAACAGGTTTTCCAAATTCTGCTCGAAATAGAAGGCGTACATCTCATTCGGGCGATTTTCGTAATTTTCAACGTTTCCGACGGGTGTAATCCACATCTTATAGTCATTGTTTCCCATGTTGGGTACCCAGATAATTTGTTCGGGAGAGGTGTAACGCAAACTATTTTCCGGTCCGCGATAGTCCGTGTTTTTCCCGTATTTCTCATCATAGGCATCTATATACCACTGGCGGTGTTTCTCATTTGCGAAAAGTCGCATCCCCTCCATGTTGGGCAAGATCATATTAACCTTATCCCAGAAAGTACGCATATAGTCCAATATCGTACTTTCGGTATATATTTTTAGGTCTTTGAAAGGAAGAACCTTTAATTCCTCCTCTACTCGTTCAATAGCTCTAAGAGCCCCATCAGATGCACGCATAGCAGGCTGCGGGAAATCACCCTGTCGCGGTACCCAACATCCTATTACCCGGCGACGCTGTTGCTCATTGAATAGGATCGTACCAAAATGAACAATGCACCATTCAAACATATTCCACTTCATCGGGTTGGAGCCTTCCCGATTCATGTATCCGAGATATGATTTTTCAAGGTCCTTCGGGTCCTCAAAAAGGAATTTCATCATTACATCATCCACCTTGTACACTTCCGCGTCAAAACTTACACCACCTTTGTAATGGTATCCGCCCAGAAACGATTGAGAAAGTTCATCAAATATCGCTGTTGGAGCCTCCATTTTGTTTTGAACATTCGATACAAGAGGGAATATTCCGGCAACAGAACGAAATTGCCGTAAGTAGGCAATAATCATGTCAAAACGGCGTATGGTGTATTCACCCAACTTGCTATCAATAGTGGAGTAGTCAATGTAACTTTCTCCCTTGATCATTTTGCCAAAATTCAGCAATGAAATTTGGTTGTTGGCAGATAGCTGAATAACTCTCTGCTTAAATTCACCCGAAAATTCATTAAACTCGCTCAGGAACTCGTCTTTTTCCGGCTTTGTAAGATCCTCTTTTGCTTTTCCGGTAACTGCGATTTCATTCCACCATTTATTGGTAGCAAAAAATTTATGCTCTATACCGAACAAATGCGTAGGCGTATGTGCTGAATGGCCCAATACCTTTGCCATTGTCTGGGTATTCACAGATACGGAGCCCTGTATAATCTCCGGAGCGTCATTTTCCGGTTCCCGCTGTAATGCGGCGATTGTGCTTGCGGCACTTCTAAGCGCATTGGCTGCCTCCAAAACGATTTGGCTGCTATCATTCGGCAACTCCCCACGCGTACCGTTTGAAATTTGTTCATCGAAGGCTTGAAAAGCACCTTCAATCATCTGTCTTGCTTCGTCGCTGATCGCATCCAGTTGAACCTGTTCTTCTCCTTCATCGGGCGCATCGCGTAGATCTTCTTCAAAAGTTCTTCCATAGGTGCTTTTATAGCGCTCTGCGAAGAGCTTCCAGTCGGACGCCGTTACAGAATTGCTTTTTATGCGTTCATACATTCCTTTGATCGTGTCGATAATCCCTTTGGCACGTTGTTTAATTTTTCTGTTCATAATCAATTATTTGAAAGTGTTAATAATGGTCTGTTTTGTTGCTATATTTTCTTTTAGCTCTTTAACGACAGTATCAAAAGAGGCGATGCCGTCAATTAGTCCAACTTTTAATGCATCTTTTGCAAAAAACGTTTTTCCTGTTATAACGCCATCTGCCGTAATGTCTAACTGGGGCCTGTTTTTTTGAACAACCTCCCGAAAATTATTTGCAAGCGGAGTAAGAACATCTTCTATCAACAGGGTATCATCCCCATTTTCAGAGTTTCTTATTTCAATATTTTTATCGGGAGACTCCGGAGGATATACATCCTCTGGATAATACAAATAGTTATCCATGGCATTTTTGTTTTTACGAAATACCGTTGCCATTACTCCGATAGATCCGATCTCGCAATAATCGTTTATTGCAAAGATCTTATCACAAAACGAACCGATATAATAACCGCAGCTACATAACATATAGTCAACGAACATATATATTGGTTTGGAGCTTTCAGATATTGCGTCAGAAATGCCGAACAAGGAGCTAACGGCCCCTCCCGGCGTATCTCCTTGAATAATGATGCCTGAAATATTATCCGACTCATTTGCCTGCCGTATCCAGGAGGCAACCGTGTCGGTACCAATATTCCAAGAGTTATATTTCGTCATAATGCCTCGCAAAGGAATTACGGCGATAGATTCCTTATCAAAATTATCGAATATATTTCCGACCCCTTCATTGGTATGCGCAACCCCTTTCGTGTCGCAAACAAATGATGATGGACTTTCTACAACAACAAATCCATCCTCGGCAACTTTTCTTAATGTGGGTATTGCCGAGTGGTGTACCATAAATGCAGAATTAAAAAACGAGTGTAAAAAAATACGCATAACATTACATTTTTTCAATGCAATATTATGCGTAAAACCACCGATTTTAAAGGACTTTAAACGGACGATTGCGCTGTAAAAGTGATTTTTATCGTATATGTATCACCGGTGTAGGTAAAAAAAACGGGGTATTCGTCACTACCCATCAATATATTGCCATCTGCCGTTGCTATTTTTAGCAAGACCGGTTCAGATGGGCATGATATAATATTATTGGCATCTGACTCTTTTAAATCAACTGAAAACGTCTCTGTTATCATTATCCCGGCATCCGTTTTCTGCGACGTTTTCGTATAGCTACCTTTTCTCTCCGGATATATCCATACCCAGTTACCGGAAAAATCATTTCCCGATTTTGTTGCCTCCCGTAAAAATAGAAAGGCAAAATTTGAGCATAAAAGTTTCTTCATATTTTTAGGATATATATAATATAATTAGGATATTTTTCTGGACATTAGGGGGAGTAAGTTTAACATATTTTAATATCAAAATATGATGGGCGTATATAATATTCCCTTTTGCCACAAGATTTTTTCCTGGCTCCTATTCCAGCTTTTCATCAGCATTTCCTCCGTAATTTTACTATCTGAAATGTTGAATTTTTCACAATAAAGGAGCATTACCTTCTTCTGCTCAATTTTAGGGTTTGCCGTCAGATAGGTAAACATAAATGTCAGAAAATGATGCTTGAACTGCTTGCTTAGCATCCTGGAAATAACATTATTCCCTCTTTCTGACAGATAACACCTATGACAGGTATCCACCCAAACAAGGTGCATATCCTCCGATCGGCCCGATACTCCGGACCTTTCACCTCTTTTTTTGGGATACTGCATATACAAATGTTTATGCGTATCAAACATCCTAATTCGTATTAGGCTATCTGTATCTTTTATTGTGCAGCTCTCAGCCTTCGTTACCAGCTGCTGCTTTATAGCCATCCAAATTAAATCATTTCTTTTCGGAATCAATAAATCACTGCCGTTGTTGGTAAATAAGACAAAATCACGTAATGCCGGATGCACCTTTATGTATATGACAACTCCCTTCATAACCTTTTTTTATTATACAAATGACTTTTATGTAATTTGTTTCTCCTGATCTTCCCGTTTTACCAGGTAGCGCCACCGGCTTTCACCGTTTATCTTTTTTTTAGCACGTTGAAATCCGAGTTGGCGTAAGGCCATTCCGATGGACTCCTCCGTTATGCAGTCTGATATGGATATTTTTCTATCGTGTTTCAAACGCCGGAGGATCTCCGAGGGCATCAACCAGGCATGGGGCTCTTTTTCTGATATAGCAGGTGTATATAAATCTCGCAAAACGTTATATGCCGCCGATTTTTGCATATATCGTGAATTATACTGCTCAAACTCCTTAAAATCATCCATCCCCCACACATAACAAAAATCTGCTTTTTCCATAAGCAATAGGGCTTCGGCATAAACTTGATTTATATCTACCCGCTCAGAGTAACGTTGATCAATACTATCCAACTCAAAGCAAAGGAAACGCCTGGTACCCATATTCTGGGTTAGAAAACCGCCCAGCTCCTCTGTACGGTTGGTAGTGAACGTTGCCGATGCACGGCGCGTCACGTTTGACGAAAATCCGTTTGACGTCAAACATATATCTGATGCGGAAAGTAGCTTTTTAAATCGCTCTGTGGTACTCCTGGTTATGCCGACAAATTCATCAAAATTCACAAACAAGTTACGGGTAAATTCGCGTTCAAGCTCGAATTTTTCGGATGGGGGCTGTGCGTCCACCCGGTAATCTCTAATTTCATACGGTATAAGAAATTGTGTAATGTATGTTTTACCAATACCGCCCTCTTCGGAAATAAACCCTACCGACACATCGTTATACCTTATACCAAACGCACACGCCACGGCAGCCACAAGCCATTTTTTTAAATACCGGCGCAACCTTTCTTGATAATACCCCGGCTCCCTATCGCCGAAATCACGTGCTCGCAGGTGATCGGCCAATAAATCGATGTGTGATTCACCTTTATATTTTCCCCGTACTGTATCAAAGTAATCTTCTATGGGGTTAAATGTTTTCATTCTATTGGGAGAGGTCAACAACATTTTAAGTGTTGATAGAGAGCATGAGATATTGTTTTCCACGAGATCCAGGTATATATCCCTAAAATCAACCCCGTATTTATATTTCCGTTTCAAAGGCTTTATAAACGGCCTTGACGGGTTAAACAGATTAATCCGGATCTCGTAATTTTCATCGAGAAACTCCTTTACATCAGATAACGAGCTTTGCCTCCGTACATCCGAAATAATGATAGGTTGTAATTTTTTATTTGCCATACACCTTTACCCCGTTATCTACTCTTCGGCTCTTGCCTCCGACAATGACATAAGTACACATCTCCTTCATGCGGCTAACGATAAATTCTTTGTACATCTCTTTCAGAGATTCGTAATTGAAATTTGTCGTTATGAACGTGCGTGCTCCGTTGTCGTATCTGGCCGCCAGCAAATCGACGATGGGAGTTATTGTATTACCGTAATCTTTTAGCTCTTTTTCCTCACGACCAAATTCATCTATAAAAAGCATACCGCGGGTAAAAGGGGCAACGCCGTTGGCCTTTATCTTCATCAGCAGGTCTTTTGCATGAAAGGACTTTATTTGAACCTCACACAACAAATTATGCAAATCGACGAATGTTTTCATCAAAAGGGTTTTACCTACACCGATATTGCCTCCAAATATGAGACCGGCATTGATATTCCACGCGCACCGGAAATCGCCATTTATATATAGCATCATTTGTTGTATCAGCTCCCTATTCCTCTCGTCAATGATAAATCGACCCGGAACCCCGCGCTGGCGCATCGTATCGGTTGCCAGCTGGGTAAAGGCATAAAAGAATTTTTCTTCCGGGAGAACCGTGCGCGCACGGTTCTTTTGTTCGGTATAGTCCCGGTGCGCTCGTATTTCCTCTATCGAGGAAAGAACCCCATCAATCGTGTTTTTAAAAGTTGTCTGATTCATAGCTTGTCGGTATTTTTTCGTCTTTTTCTGTTACTTTAAAAAAACTTCGGTATTGAAATGCCATTGCATAATTGACAATATTAATGGCTTTCTCCGGATTTCCGTCGGACCATTTGAATAACAAATCGAGGGCGGCCCGCTCCGATCGGCTTCCCATCACAATACCGTGCTGCTCTAACAGGTAAGATTTCCAGGTGGACCACGTTTCGGATACCGAAGCATCTTTAAAGGGCGTATTTACCGTTACCGCATCTACCGACATAACGGCATCTATATCATTGGCATCTGTTTTCAGGGACTCCCATAGCTTAACAAACGCTTTCATTTTTACGGCATTTCCACAGGAGGCAATATACGACCGCAGCTCCTGGTCTGCGGCCGTTAAGGTGTTGAATATTTTATTCCACTTATTTTTCATTGTGTTTCTTTTTTCTGTTTTGACGGATGTATTTTCTGTACTCGGCCTCTTTTTGCAGTAATTTTTCAATCAGTTCGGGTAAAGAGGTTGCCCCCATGGTGGTTTTCCTGCCGGAGATATTAAAAACCCCGGTAACCCGGTTTTTCTTATACCGGATATGCGCCTCGTGAAGGTTGGGAATAAGAGAAGATAAACGTTGAAAACCCGTTTCGTGGGCCGACGTTCCGTGGCAGATAGACACTTCCGCGTTGGAAAGAGACTGATAGTTTTGCATAATATATAAAACAAAAGGTATCCGTGCCTGTCCCGCTGTCTAACACATCCAGTCTCTGATGCTGTACGGCCATTAAGCCAGTACACGGGGGTACACGGATACCTATATAGGGTTATACTATGTCTGCGGGCATAAAAAACGCCTGCACGTTTTGATGCAAGCTGCCCTGCATCAGAGACAATATGTTTGTTAGACGTTGCAAACATAGTGATTATTTTTTTGAGTTACAAGCCATTTTTATGCATTTCTCCCTTTTTTCTGTTTTGACGGATGTATTCTCTGTACTCGGCCTCTTTTTGCAGTAATTTTTCAATCAGTTCGGGTAAAGAGGT
>DVNA01000118.1 GCA_018714665.1 Candidatus Gallibacteroides avistercoris
ATTTATTATTTTACGGAGTGAAAAATTTAAGGATCGAGTAATATATGGATAAATTTTCAGTTTTGATAAGTGTCTATTATAAAGAGTGTCCTGCGTATTTGGATACTGCCTTAAATAGTGTGTTTGAGCAGACAGTTGTCCCTTCTGAAGTTGTTATCGTTAAGGATGGGAAATTGACAAGTGGATTGGATTCTGTAATAGATTTATATCAAGAAAAGTATCCAGAGCAAATAAAAATAGTATCTTTACCACAGAATGTTGGATTGGGACAGGCATTGAATCGAGGATTGGAGGCTTGTACCAGCGAATTGGTGGCAAGAATGGATTCGGATGATATAAGTCTTTCAGGTCGATTTAAAAAGCAATTGTCTGTATTCAAGAGGTTCCCCAAAATAGATGTTGTGGGAGGATGGATTTCTGAGTTTATAGATGATCCACACAACATTGTGTCGGTAAGGAAATTACCGGAACATCAAGAAGAGCTATTAAGATACTCGAAAAAGAGGAGTCCTTTAAATCATGTTTCGGTGATGTTTAAAAAGTCCGCGGTATTACAAGCTGGAAGTTATCAACATTTCCCTTTGATGGAAGATTATTATCTTTGGGTTAGGATGTTGATGAATGGTGCTCAATTTTATAATATTCAAGAATCATTGGTCCTCGTCCGAAATAGCAATGAGATGTATAATAGAAGAGGAGGATTTCGTTATGCCCGAACAGAAAGTCGCTTCTTCAAATATTTATATAAAATACATTATATCGGATTATTTCTTTTGATAACAAATGTTTGTATTCGTTTTGTTGTAAGGATTATTCCCAATAGGTTAAGGAAACAGGTATATTTAAAAACATTGCGATAGAAATGAAAGGAATCGTATTGGCAGGAGGGGCGGGAACTCGTTTGTATCCCATTACCAAGGGGGTATCGAAACAGATGTTGCCGATTTTTGACAAACCGATGATCTATTATCCGATTTCGGTGTTGATGTTGGCCGGGATACGGGAGATACTGATTATCTCTACGCCGCAGGATTTACCGGGATTCCAACGTTTGCTGGGTGACGGTTCTGACTTCGGCGTCCGGTTTGAGTATGCAGAACAGCCTTCACCCGATGGATTGGCTCAGGCTTTCATTATTGGAGAGCGGTTTATTGGCAATGACTCGGCGTGCCTGGTGCTGGGCGACAATATTTTCCACGGTAACGGATTGTGTCCGATGTTGAAAGAGGCGGTGCGCATGGCTGATGAAGAGAAAAAAGCGACGGTATTCGGTTATTGGGTGAGCGACCCGGAACGCTACGGTGTGGCGGAGTTCGACAAGGAAGGGAACTGCCTTTCCATCGAGGAAAAACCAAAACAGCCCAAATCGAACTATGCTGTTGTGGGGTTATACTTTTACCCGAACAAGGTGGTGGATGTGGCGAAGCGTATCAAGCCTTCGGCCCGGGGGGAGTTGGAGATAACTACCGTAAACCAGGAATTCCTGAAAGACGGGGAGTTGAAGGTGCAGACCTTGGGTCGCGGCTTTGCCTGGCTCGATACCGGTACGCACGATTCGTTGAGTGAGGCCTCTACCTTTATTGAGGTTATTGAGAAACGACAGGGTTTAAAAGTGGCCTGTCTCGAAGGTATAGCCCTGCGAAAGGGTTGGATTTCACCCGAAAAATTGGAGGCTCTGGCACAGCCCATGTCCAAGAACCAATACGGGCAATATTTGTTGCGCTTGGCCGATGAGGCGCGTAGGGTAGGTATTGACGCTTTAAAAGGAATGGATTTACAATGAATGTTATAAAAACAGATATAGAAGGGGTGGTCATTATCGAGCCGCGCCTGTTTAGGGATGACCGGGGCTATTTCTTTGAATCTTTTTCGCAACGGGAGTTTGACGAGAAGGTGCGTTCCATCCGGTTCGTCCAGGATAACGAATCGAAATCGAGTTATGGTGTTTTGCGCGGATTGCATTTTCAAAAGCCTCCTTTTGCCCAGAGCAAGTTGGTTCGGGTAATTAAAGGGGCTGTGCTCGATGTGGCGGTGGATATTCGGAAAGGTTCTCCAACCTTTGGAAGGTATGTGGCCGTGGAGCTGACGGAAGAGAACCATCTCCAATTTTTTATTCCGCGAGGATTCGCTCATGGATTCTCGGTGTTGACCGATGAGGTGATATTTCAGTACAAATGCGATAACTTTTACGCCCCTCAGTCAGAAGGCGCTTTGGCGTGGGACGATCCAGATTTGGAAATTGACTGGAAAATACCTGCCGACAAGGTCCTTTTGTCGGAAAAGGATAAACACCATCCTTGCCTGAAAGAGGCCGAGTGGCTCTTTGATTATACGGACGATTTATACTAAGCATATATGGAATTTAAGCGAAACATCTTGATTACGGGCGGTGCCGGATTTATCGGCAGCCATGTGGTACGTCTGTTTGCTACTAAATACCCCGATTACCGCATCGTCAATCTCGACAAACTGACCTATGCCGGTAATCTGGCCAACTTGAAAGATATAGAGGGAAAAACCAATTATACGTTTGTCAAGGCTGATATTTGCGACTTTGACAAGATGATGGCGCTGATGTCGCAGTACCGGATTGATGGTATCATCCATCTGGCGGCAGAGAGCCACGTCGATCGTTCTATCAAGGATCCGTTTACTTTTGCTCGTACCAATGTAATGGGTACGTTGAGCCTGCTCCAAGCCGCAAAGCTTTACTGGGAATCGCTACCGGAGAAATATGACGGCAAGCGCTTTTATCACATCTCGACGGACGAGGTATATGGAGCCCTGGAATTGACGGCCCCCGAAGGCGTAGAGTCGCCTTTTACGACCAAAGCATCGTCTCTTGAACATCACCAGGCCTATGGGCGGGAATTCTTTACCGAAACGACCAAATACGACCCACACTCTCCCTATTCGGCTTCCAAAGCCAGCAGCGACCATTTTGTCCGAGCTTTTCATGATACCTACGGGATGCCGACTATCGTAACCAATTGTTCCAACAATTACGGGCCGTATCAATTCCCGGAAAAGTTGATACCACTGTTTATCAATAATATCCGTCATCGTAAACCCCTGCCTGTTTACGGAAAGGGTGAGAATGTCCGGGATTGGCTCTATGTAGAAGATCATGCACGGGCCATTGATACGATTTTCCACAACGGAAAGACTGCCGATACCTACAATATCGGTGGATTTAATGAATGGAAAAACATTGACTTGATTAAAGTTATTATCAAAACCGTAGATCGTATGTTGGGAAATCCCGAAGGATATAGCCTCGGTTTGATCACCTACGTTACCGATCGGCAGGGGCATGATCTGCGTTATGCCATCGATAGCCGGAAGATACAACGGGAGCTGGGTTGGGAGCCGTCGTTGCAATTTGAAGAGGGTATCGAAAAGACAGTCCGTTGGTACCTCGATAACCAGGAGTGGCTCGATCTCGTAACCAGCGGCGAGTATCAGACCTATTACGACAAAATGTATGGGAATAGGTAACCGTTGAATACGAGATAACAGGTATTAAAAGAAAGCCAAACAAGCGGGATTGAATATCCCGCTTGTTTGGCTTTTACGTTTCAGTAACCGGGCGTTTCTGTTCAGCAAGACATGATTGGAAGTCGGTCATTTCTGTTCAGGCAACGCCATTTGGAAAATGGCCTTGACGCGTTCCATGTCGTATTTGGTGCCGCGGTCGTAATAGTAGATACCGTTCTGTTCCTGTTCTACATCCGTTAGCTGGGTATAGCAATATCCCCATACCTTGTCGCTCATTTCGATAAGGACGCGTACCTGCCCTTCCAACCGTTTGTAGAAATCTTCTTTGGTTTGGGCCGCATCGCCGTATCCCCATGCCCCGTCTTTGGCGGGGTTAGCCTCCATGCACTTGATGCCGCCGAACTCATCGAGGATATAGGGGATGTCTCCCTGATAGGTGGGGAAGGTGTAGGGGTCGTTCAGTACGGGGCGATTGAAGCCGACATTCCCGCGCAGACGGGCCTGTACCTCGGGCCCACGGACAAACATCTTGCCGTCGTTGTAGATAATCTCGCGCAGGCGTTCCGGATTCTGTTCGTAGTGGTGTTCTGTCCAGATGTCGGTTTTGATGTGTATGCCGCCGCTTACCCCGTTGATCGGTCGCGAGGGATCGAGTTGTTTGGTCAGGGTATAGACGTCGGTGATGAAACGAGGGTATTGCGTCTCGTCGGGCCAGAACTCTTCGTTGAAGGGAGTCCAGGTAACCAGCGACGGGTGGTTGATGTCGCGCACCACCAGGTTACGCCACTCCATCAGGAAGTTGCGGGCTGCCTCTACGTTGTTGGCATCCAGCCCCCAGCTCGGAGCTTCTCCCCAGGTGAGGTATCCCAATTTGTCGGCCCAGTAGTAGAACCGTTCTTCAAACACTTTTTGATGCAGGCGGGCTCCGTTGAATCCGGCAGCCATCGAGAGTTCGATGTCGCGTTTCAGGGCTTCGTCCGAGGGGGCTGTCCAGATACCGTCGGGATAGAATCCCTGGTCCAGTACCAGACGTTGGTAATACGGTTGGTTGTTGAGGTATATCTTGTTGCCTTCGGTATGTATCTTGCGCATCCCGAAGTAGGAGGTTACCCGGTCGATGACGTCGCCTGCCGCATTTTTCAGCTCGAATACCACGTCGTAGAGGAAGGGCGATTCGGGACTCCACCATTTCGCTTTTTTGATAGGCAGCGATACGACCGATCCCGAAGCGATGGGGGCGGTGTTGCTGGCTACTGTTTTATTCCCGTCTTTTACGGTAACGGTAAGCGTATTGCCCGATACGTTCCGGCGCATGGTAAATTCCATCGATACCGTGTTGCGGTCTATGTCGGTGATGTATTTTACCCGTTCAATGGCACACGGGGCTACGGCTTCCATCCATACGGTTTGCCAGATGCCGGTGGTACGCGTGTACATACATTCAAACGGTCCGTGCCGCAACGACTGTTTCCCGGCCGATTGCATCCGGCTTCGCAGGTCGCTCTTGGCATTGACTACGAGCGAGTGTGTTTGTCCCGGTTTGACGAAGGGGGTAATATCTACCGTGAACGAGTCGGACCCTCCGAAATGGCGATCTACGAATTTTCCGTCGATGTAGATTTCCGATTCGTAATATACCGCTCCAAAATGAAGCAGGATATCTTTCCCGTCCCACTCTGCCGGGATGGTGATGTTGCGTTGATACCAGATACAAGGGATAAACTCCTTGTATTCTACTCCCGACAGCTTGCTTTCGGGGGCAAACGGAACGATAATCTTTCCATCGAACCCTTTGCTATCTTTCAGCCCTCGTTCCCAGCCCGTTTTTACCAGGTCGAGCGTATAGCTCCATTCTCCATTCAGGTTCAGCCAATCGGCCCGTTCAAACTGGGGGCGGGGATATTCCGCGCGAGGTAGCGCCCACGAGCCTGCCCAACAGCAGATGCACGCGGTTAATGCCAGTACTATTTTTCTCATTAGCGTTTAATTTTTAGGGTGTTATTTTGATTGTGTTATAATGGACGATTTTAGTATCATTTAAAGGATACTTACTTACGCCTTGCAACAAAGATAACAGAAAAGTTTAAATATTAAAAATTCTTATCCTGTCCGTACGTTGAGAAGATGATTTGGAAGTAAAATTTGTGTATGTCGAAAAATTTCTCCACTTTTAACTCCGTTATGGAGTGTCATGAAAAGATTGTTTTTGAAGAATGGGGCCTGATTCCTTATGCCGAAGCATACCGTCGGCAACAGGAGCTGTTTGATCTTCGGGTGTCGGCGAAGCGGAACGGAGAAGATACGCCCTGCGACGTGTGGGTCTTCTGCGAACATCCGCCGGTGATTACGATGGGACAGCACGGCAACCGTCGTAATTTGCTCTATTCTGCCGAAACTTTGAAAGCGAGAGCCATCGATTTCTTCCTTACAGACAGAGGGGGAGACGTTACCTTTCATGGGCCCGGTCAGTGTGTCTGTTACCCTTTGCTGGATTTGGAACGTCGCCGCATGGGGTTG
>DVNA01000119.1 GCA_018714665.1 Candidatus Gallibacteroides avistercoris
CCTTGCCTTCTTTTCCGCTAATGGCACGTAATACGTACCATTCTTTCTTAATCTCAGTCATAAATCACTCTTGTTTTAACCGAATATTCTTTCGTAGAAGAAACGCATGATTCCATCAAAAGCCTTGTCCATAGCAAATATTACGATAGCTATCAATAGGGAAGCAAACATAACAACTACCGCGCTGCTACTTAGTTCAGACCTTGTGGGCCACGATACCTTATACATTAGTTCGTTATAAGATTCCTTGATATTTTCTATTAGCTTCATCTTACGCTGAATTAGCACGGGTCGAGAGACTCGAACTCCCGACACCTGGTTTTGGAGACCAGTGCTCTACCAAACTGAGCTAGACCCGTGTATAAAATCAGCCTTGCAGGGAAGGCTGATTTTTTGTTATGATTAGTCCAGAATTTCTGTAATCTGACCAGCACCTACTGTACGTCCACCTTCTCGGATAGCGAAACGCAAACCTACGTTGCAAGCTACCGGGTAGATTAATTCTACGGTAATGGTTACGTTATCACCGGGCATTACCATTTCAGTTCCTTCCGGAAGCGTAATTTCACCGGTAATATCGAGGGTACGCAGGTAGAATTGAGGACGATAGTGGTTGTGGAACGGAGTGTGACGACCACCTTCTTCTTTTTTCAGGATATAAACTTCTGCCTTGAATTTGGTGTGAGGTTTTACCTGTCCCGGGTGGCAAATTACCATACCACGTTTTACTTCGTTTTTATCGATACCGCGGAGCAACAGACCTACGTTATCGCCGGCTTCACCACGATCCAACAGTTTGCGGAACATTTCAACTCCGGTTACAACCGATTTCTTGTCTTCGCCCAAGCCTAAGATTTCTACTTCGTCTCCAACTTTTACCACACCGGCTTCGATACGTCCGGTAGCAACAGTACCACGACCAGTAATAGAGAATACGTCTTCTACGGGCATCAAGAAGGGTTTATCTATATCGCGCGGAGGCAGGGGAATCCAAGTATCTACTGCATCCATCAATTCCATTACTTTTTCTTCCCATTCAGGCACTCCGTTCAATGCACCCAGTGCAGAACCGCGGATGATCGGAGTATTGTCACCATCAAAATCGTAGAATGAGAGCAGTTCACGCATTTCCATTTCTACCAATTCCAACATTTCTTCGTCATCCACCATATCGCATTTGTTCAAGAAAACAACGATTTTCGGTACGTTTACCTGACGAGCCAACAAGATGTGTTCGCGAGTCTGGGGCATCGGACCGTCAGTGGCCGCAACTACGATGATTGCACCGTCCATTTGAGCGGCACCCGTTACCATATTTTTAACGTAGTCGGCGTGTCCCGGGCAGTCAACGTGTGCGTAGTGGCGGTTAGCTGTTTCGTACTCAACGTGTGAGGTGTTGATCGTAATACCTCTTTCTTTTTCTTCCGGAGCGTTGTCGATAGAGTCGAAAGAACGCAATTCGGAAAGACCTTTCTTGGCAAGTACTGTCGTAATAGCAGCTGTCAAGGTTGTTTTACCGTGGTCCACGTGACCGATTGTCCCAATATTCACATGCGGTTTGGTCCGCTGAAATTGTTCTTTTGCCATAACTTTACTTGTTATTTTATTTGATTAATGATTAGCATTCAAATTCATTTGAGCCTATGATGGGAATTGAACCCATGACCTCTTCCTTACCAAGGAAGTGCTCTGCCTCTGAGCTACATAGGCGATTTCGAGCGGGAAACGGGACTCAAACCCGCGACCCTCAGCTTGGAAGGCTGATGCTCTATCGACTGAGCTACTCCCGCAATACTTCCGCTTTTGTTGCGTATTCCTCTTATTATAGAGGTGTGGGCGAAGATGGATTCGAACCACCGAAGTCGTAAGACAGCAGATTTACAGTCTGCCCCATTTGGCCACTCTGGTATTCGCCCAAAATGTAAAAACCTTTTTTGAAAGGTGAGCCGGTGGAGGGATTCGAACCCACGACCCCGAGATTACATATCACGTGCTCTGGCCAACTGAGCTACACTGGCATTCAAATACACCCGTTTTGCAAACGCAGATGCGAAACGGGTGCAAATTTAGATATAATTTTCAAATCTCAAAAATATTACTCGCTTTTTTTATTTGGCCTTCGATTTTTCCTTGATCTTGAGCAGTTGCTTTTCGAGAGCGGATACACATTCATCTATGGCTTCTTCAAAACTATCGCCTATTTTGCTCGAAAAAGGAGCTTCGTATTTAGGTATCAATATTTTAATACTGGCTTCTTTGTTTTGGGATGTCTCCGGTTTTACGACTTTGAGTACGACTTCTGCCGAGAGAATACCATCATAAAACAGGTCTAATTTTGAAACCTTCTTCTGAATGAACATTTCCAATTGCGTTGATGCGTCAAAGTGGATCGATTTAATACTGATTTTCATATCAACCTCCTTTTTTATTCTGCCCGAGGGTGGGCTTGTTTATAATTTTTTTTCAACTCTTCAAACGTTATATGGGTATATATTTCGGTCGAAGAGAGGGAGCTATGCCCAAGTAACTCTTTTACGCTGTTCAGTTCTGCCCCGTTGTTCAGCATGGCCGATGCAAATGAGTGCCGCAAGGTGTGCGGGCTGTGTTTTGCCAGTGTTGTTACGCTATCCAAACGGGATGTTACTATTCGGTAAACCAACTCTTCGTATAGGGGTTTGCCTGACTCCCTGACAAAGAAACGGTTTTCTTCGGCCTCCCGTGGTATTTGGGCCCTGGCCTTCATGTACGTTTGTATCATTTGGGCCAATTCCCATCCAAAGGGGATGATTCTTTGTTTGTTTCGTTTCCCCGTTACCTTGATGGTTGAATTAAAAAGATCTACATCTTCCTCTTTCAATCCGATCAATTCTGCTCGGCGTATTCCGGTAGAATAGAACATGGTTATAATCAGTTTGTCGCGAATTGCCGTAAAGTCTGTCCCGAAATCCGTCTCATCGATCAGCCGGTCCATTTCGGTCGGTTTTACAAATGAGGGGAGTCTTTTCTTGGCTTTGGGCAACCGGACTCCTTTTGAGGGGTCGGTTTGCAGGTAGTTTTTCCGAATCAGATATGCAAAGAACGTGCGTAGCGCTGACATTTTTCGAGAGATACTGCTCGGGTCCATCTGCTGTTCCATCATGGAGATAACCCATTCTCGAATCAACGGGGTATCTATTTTCTGAACATTGAAAGAGCCGGATTGTTCTATCGCGAATTTCTCAAACTGATTCAAATCGTTTTTATATGACAAAACAGTATGAGAGGAGTAATTCTTCTCATACTGAATATATCTTAAAAACGATTCTATCCACATAAGAGCGTTACCTTGGACTCAACGCAACGAATATAGGGAAAAGATTTCGATTTTACAACAAAAATAAAAATTTTTATTCTTCGGTCTGTTGTAATTTTAACACGTAAATGGCACGCATTAATTGTTTTCTTTTTACAACAGAGGGTTTTGTAAAGGCTTGACGGTTTCTCAACTCTTTAACGACGCCTGTTTTTTCAAATTTTCTTTTGAATTTCTTCAATGCTTTTTCGATGTTTTCGCCTTCTTTTACTGGAACTACTATCATATCTTTTTTGTAATTAAGAATTTTGTTATCGCTTCTATTGCAAATAAAAATGCGGTTGCAAAATTAGGCATTGTTTCGTTATACGCAAAACTTTCGACAACAATTTTAGTTGGAGGCTGTTTTATTTTGTTCTCTTTCTGGTCGGAAGTTGCGGTTCTTTCTCTTTTTGGAGATAATGATTTTTTTTTAATATGTCGTACCGTTGATGTTAGGGTTTCTGTTTACCACAGCGACATTTGGGCCGGATTCGGCTTGTTTTGTTCGGCTTTCAGGCGGGCGGCTTCTTCCTCTTCTTCCTTTTTACGGGCACGTTCGGCCGCTCTCCGTTGTTCTATCTCTTCGGGGGTATCGGGTTTGGGCGATACCAGCCAGTTGTCGTTGTCCAGTTCTATCGGTTTTATGAAGATGGTGGCCGGATTTTCTTTCTTGACCTCTTCCTGTTTTTTCAACGTATTGAGCTCTTGGCTGAACTCTTCGGCCTGTTTTTTCAGCTTTTTCCGCAGTTTGGAGAGTTCGTTTTGAAGGGCTGTCCGCTCTTGGGCATCTTGTGCCATTTGGTTTATTGCTTCTTGATGCTGTTGTTGGGCGGTATGGTAGAGCTGGTCGATTTTCTCCAATTTTTCTTGGAGTTGTTGAACCTTTTCTGTTTCTGCCTTTTTATAATCGTGCTTGTTTCGGAGCGTTTCCAGTGAATTGGACAGCTCTTCGATGCGGCTTGTCAGTTCTTCTTTTTCGCCCATGGCTTTCCGTAGCTGGGCGTGCAACCCTTGTTGGACGGATAAGAGTCGTTGTATTTCGCTGTTTAGGGAGTTGTTCTTCTCTTTTTCGGCAGCGAGGTTTTCTTCTATATTGGTTTGTTCGTTGGATGGCGCGGGATTTTTCTGGGCTTTTTTTTCTAAGAGTTGGATACGAGTCTGGGCTTCTTGCAGTTGCTGTTTGTAATCGGCAATCTCTTTTTGGAAAGCGGCCGATTGTTCCGAATCTGTTCTGTGTGTCATCTCTGTACGGGAGAGGCGTTTGTGCAACTCTTCTTTGGCCCGTTGTATGCTCTCTTTTTCTTTTTCCAGTTTGTCGATCCGGTTTTCCATCTCTTGCACTTTGTCGGCCAGCGTGCGCCGTTGTCGTTCGGAGCTGAGTTGTTGCCGCTGTGTCTCTTCTTTCGATTGCTCGGCTTCGTGCAGGCGTGCTGCCAGGGAATCGGCCCGGGTCGAGAGGCGGTCTATTTCAGTTTTCGCTTCTTGTTGAAAATCAGTTTTGACCTGTTCGGAAATCCGGTGGATGTAATCGGTTAAAGGTTCTTGCAGATGGTTGTAAATCAGTTTCTTCTCAGTCTCTTCGTCGATACATTGCCGGAGGAATTCGGGAATACTGCTGTTGATCAGTTGCGTGATTTTGTCGAGCAACGGATTGGGGGTACACATGACAAGTAGATTGGAAAGGTATTCGGATGCAGTAGCCGTTTGTTCGGCCCGGTTTACAGGCGTATGCTTTGTTTCTGGGGTCGTTTGAGGCTCTGTTTCTGCCCCTTCTTCTGCTTTGGTTTCCACAGGGGGCGTATATAGTTGTTTTAAAAAGTTCCAATTCATAACCGGTCGTTTTTTTTGTTGTCGTTATTGTTGGGGTTTAAGTACTACTCCGATATTTTTTTTCCCGTTTATTTTGACGGTTATGGGCTCTTTGAAGGCGATTACCCGGATAGCTTCCGATTCTTGTTCGGCGGGCAGGCTGTTCAGGTAATCGATGTCGTAGATGCCGTCGTGTATAAACGAGTTGATGGAGAAGTATCCTACGCCGAACGAGGTCAGGTTCTGGAAAAAGTGCGTTCCCTGGCTCGGGTCGATGCGGTAGTCCGATAAGGAGGATTCCACGATTAATCTGGCATTTGATATGTGTGGCCATTTGACGGGGATACCCAATGCCGGGTCGCTGGATCCCCATCGTCCCGGTCCGATTAGGATATAGTTTTCTCCACGTTCTACAAAGTTACGATTTATTTTTTCAATTTCACGTGCAATCGCTGTATTCTTTGAGTAAGAGAAACTTTCGGGTTTTACATAGACGATGTAACGCATCTGGTTCATGATGCCGTGCCCCAGTGCCGAGTTCGATTTGAGTATTACGTCGGATTCGTCTATATCCACGATATTGTCGTCTATCATCTCTTTGGTATCTACTATCGGCCGGATTTGCAGCCAGTATATCACTCCCTGTTTGTTGGTCTCGTCCGGTAGGTTGACGGCGAATTCTATTTCGACCTGCCGTCCCATCTCTTCTGCTCCGAATTTCAGCATCTTTTGCAGTAGTTCGGCTAACGGGAACAGGTCGTGTTG
>DVNA01000120.1 GCA_018714665.1 Candidatus Gallibacteroides avistercoris
CTTGCAAAAAACGGTTGATTACATCTACTTCGTCGGTGTAAATGGGGATGATATGGGCATCGGGATACAAGCTCTCGAAAACGAGGATTTCCTGTTCTATAATAGGCTCGAAACTTTCGTCGGCACAGAGAGTTATTATCCCTGAACTGATCGTGTCGCGAGTTTTTTTCTTTTTATCTTCTTTACACGCAAACAATATGGGTATTCCTACCAGTATTGTGATTGTATATATCGCCAGTTTCTTCATTTTTTGTCTTTTTCTTTAAAATGATCTTACCAGACGGTAAGCTCTGAAAATTCCATACAAAAATAATAAAACTCCTGCAATGTAACGGAAGTATTCAGGTAGATTTTGGTTAAAGATAGATGAAAAAATCATTAAATAGGCCATACCGCAATAAACAACAATCATTAATATGCCGAAAAGGATACTGATTGTTGTTGTTGGTTTTTTCTCCTGGGGTGTATTTTCTTCTCTTTCCATACTTGTTTTTTGAATTAGTAAATGTTCCCTCTTTATAACAAGTTATCCGCAACTTTATACTTTTAATTAAGTATAAAATTGCGGGATAACATATTTTACATCTTCCGCTGAACGGATTATCTATTCAACTTTATGAACGAAGTCTGAATCGGATAGGAATCTGGTAATAAGAGTTTACCGAATGTCCGTTCTGTTTTGCAGGTTGCCATTTGGGTGATTGTTGTACGGCTTTTACGGCTGCTTGGTTACAGTCCGGATCGAAACCTCTCAATACTTCGACGTTGCTGACTTCCCCTGTTTTAGAGACGATAAATCGGATATATACCGTTCCTTGAAGATTGTTTTCACGAGCTGATTCAGGATATTCCAGATGTTCGTAAACAAACTTTTGGAATTCTGCAATACCTCCTGGATATTCAGCTTTTTGTTCTACAATTTCATAAACTTTATCGTCTTCTTTCGGAGCTTCTTCTACTACTTCTTGTACCTCGGCGATGTCTTTACCGTTTACTTCATCTGTCCCTTGTACGTCTGCGATAGAGATTGCTACATTGGATTCTATCAATTCATCCTGAGTCCTGATCTCTTCATCATCGGGAACTTCCTCATCTTTAACAGGCTTGGGAGGAACGAACTTGATAGAACTTTTCAACGGTGGAGGCGGCGGAAGATCGGGTTTAACTACTTCTTGTTGTTCCTGTTCTTCCGGAGCTTCGAATTGTGATAATTCGGTAACCGTGGTAATTGTTTCATCTTCTACTCTGGCGGGAATGGCGAGTTTAAGCAATGCCGGCATACTAAATGCAACGATGGCTGCAATCAGAATAATAAGCATTGCTATATTGTGGCGTTTGGGGGATGTTTTACGTAATTCATACGCCCCGTAAGTTTTATTTCTGCCTTCGAAAACTAATTCGCACCATTCTCTCGAAGTTAAATCTATTTTTGCCATTTTCTTCTGATTTTAATGCTGATTAGTTTTACAAATTATAGTTCTTCATTGTCTCGCCTTTGGTCTTGTAGTTCTCGATCAATAGAGAATCACCTTCTTCCATCGGGACAAGGGCGTAAGTAGCAACGTTTCCTATGGTAAGCTCATCCAAGACGTCTATCATGTTTTTGTAGATAGCGTCGTCGGCACCTTTAACGGTAACTACAGGAGCGTTCTTGTCCTTCCTGATTTCCTTGGCCTGTTCTTCGTACTCTTCGTCTGTTATTTCACCATTGGCTTTTCTTTCTTTTAATTCTTTGATTTTTGCAATAACATCTTTGTTTCTATTCAAAATCAAAGCTCTGATACCGTCAGCGTCATACGAAGATTCTTTGATGGATTCCCAGTTTTTATAATCGGGTATCCCTTCGCAATAATATACTTTATTGTCTTTGTCAAACCAGATGGTAATGAATCGCGATTCTTTAACTTTGGTCTGTTCTTCTTCTTTGACCTTGTCGTTAGAGGGCATGGCGATTTCCATCGTGTTGGGCTTGCTCAACGAGGTACACAACATAAAGAATGTAATCAAAAGCATGTTCATATCAACCATGGGAGTAAAGTCCACACGGACAGTCATTTTCTTCTGTTTACCTTTCTGTTTACCTCCTTTGTCGTTTTGTTGTATTTCTGCCATAATATTTCCTTTTATGACCCATTGACACTAAATCTCAGGGGGTAAATTTTTTAATGATGTGATTAAGTTGTAACGCAATTTACGAATATCTGCCAACGAATTCATCACTCCTTTGATATTCTTGTACGGAGTATTGGCATCGGCTTTGATAGCAATAATCAGGTCTTTATTAAGCTCTGTTGCCGTACTTACCCATGTCTGGAATTCTTTGTTGATCGTATCGTTGGGAATTCCGTAATCTTTCAGAATCCGGTCTTGTTGTTCGGGTTTCAGATTCAGGAATTCTTTCATGTTCTTAATGGGTACTCCAAAAGAGTTTGACAATCTAAACGTATTGATCTCTTCGGGAGTAAACGTAATACCGTACTTTTCTCCTACTTGTTGAAGGGTAGCAACCCTGTCTTCTTGTTTGTCGAGACTCATGAAAATTTTCCCATCTTTGTCTATCAATATTTGCAAGACGTTTTGTTCGGGAATTTTAATTTCCATGACTGATCCGGGCGTAGAAACCTGTACCGGTTCCTTTTGCACGAAAGTAGAGGTCAACATAAAGAAAGTAAGCAAAAGTACCGTAACGTCACTCATCGCGGTCATGTCGATGAATGTACTCTTCCTTTTTACTTTTACTTTTGGCATAATCTTAACGTATTGTATTATTTAATGGGTTTAGTCGGGTTTTATTGTTTGTGTGTTGCAGCATAAGTCTGAACAATCGTAAAACCTACTTCATCAATACAATACGTAATTTTATCGATTTTATTAGTATAGAAGTTGTAGAAGATAACGGCGAATGCACCAGTTGCGATACCGAATGCTGTATTAACCAAGGCTTCGGAAATACCGGCAGAAAGTGCTACTGAGTCAGGAGATCCTGCGTTTGCCAAAGCGGCGAATGATTTGATCATCCCCAATACAGTACCTAACAATCCGACCAATGTTCCTAATGTTGTCATGGTTGCCAAAATCGGAAGATTTTGTTCCAATGTCGGTAATTCCAATGCAGTTGCTTCTTCTATTTCTTTTTGAATATTGGCTAATTTTTGTTCTTTGGCAATGTTGTCTACACTTTCCATTTCTTTGTATTTTTGCAAAGTTGCATAAACTACGCTGGCAACAGAACCTTTTTGTTTGGCACACAATTCTTCGGCACCTTGAATGTCGTTTTTAGCCAATAAAGCTTTGATATTTCTTGCAAATTTTGTCAAGCTACCTTTCCCTTTTGCCATACCGATAGCAAACCAACGTTCAACGCTTAATACTAATACAGTAAGGAACAAGCATTGAAGAACAGGTACGATGACACCACCTTTGTAAATCGTACCTAACATATTTCCGTTAACGGGGTGGTTGTTGGGGTCTCCATCTACGAAGTTTGCCGGGTCGCCGAGAATAAATTTGTAAACACAAACAGCGATAATGAAACACGCCACGATAACGAGAAATGCATTATCGATGCCACGAAAAGTTTTAAAGTTTACTGCTTTAGATTCCATGATTTAAATAATTAATGTGTTAAATAATAGATTAAATGATTTTTAATTTGATTATTCGGTTGTTTTATTTGTTCAAAATTCTCACTCCTCTTTTGGGGATCATTCACAGACAAAATTGAATTTATTTCATTCAGGTGAGATTGTTTTAGAAAAACTATTTTTCTGATAAAAACACATAAAAACTTCCCGACGTTTTTTTATGTCGATAGATGTGTGATTTTACAAAAAAATGGCGTCTAACAACACGCCTGTTTATAAGAGGAGATATTTCATTCCTTAAAAAAGTTTGTCGTTCTTTTTTATGTATTTATAGCCGTTTTTTATTTTCCAGTCACCATGGTAAATCATCTTTTGACCGTCAACGTGCACGGAACCTCCTCAAAAATTCAATTTGAATCTATGGTAGCAATTGGTGCAATAGGTTAAAACAATGTTTATTGTATATAACATTCATTTTTGCCTTTTGGTGCTAAAATGGGTGCAAATATAAGCCTTTGATTCTTCCAATTAGCCTCTTGCTACTTGATTTTCCGGATTCAAAAATAATGTATTATTTCTGGATAAAAAAATATATACGGATTTTTTAACTACAAAAAAAAACGATTGGCCCAATATCTCTTTTAATTGTATGATTGATTGAATAATAATGTTCTGAAATATCGTGTTAAAAGATCTAAAACTTGTGTATTGAGTGTGTCGTATTGCTTATTCTTTTTGAAAAAAATGATGCTCTTATGTCTCTTTATTCTCCATCGATTGAAAGAGGTTGAACCTGAAAATTTGAAAGATTGTTTGGGAAAAATATCCTCAAAATGCATAGGTTTTTATTCTTTGTTTTTAATTATTCTTTTTTAAGCTGCTTACAAATTCTTTTGGGGTAGAAATCAGAAAATATTAAGGAGAAACAGTTGTTCTGTTTCTCCTTAAATAAATTAGAAGAAAGATATATTTTTATTTTTTTATGTCGAACCCTTGTGATTTTAGGTATTCTTTTATTTTGTAGTTCATTGCTTCTTGATAATAATCTATTATATGGGAGGCCCAATCGTTTGTTGTTGTTGTGCCGCTACGGGTTTGATTGTAGTGGATGATAGTCTGGTTATACTCCTTCAACTCATCGGTCATGTCATCTGTCCGATAATGGTTTTTGTGAATGAGCAGTGATAAGGGTTGTTTGGGTTTCAAGTCGGGTGATTCGTTGGGATATCCGATGGCTAACCCACATACGACACATACGTTTTGTGGCAATTTTAGCAATTCTGCAATTTTTTCAGGTGCAGCGGTACGTGCATATCCGATGCAACAACAACCTAATCCTAATCCCAACGCTGCATTGACGGCATTTTGCATGGCCAGTGCTGCGTCGATGACTCCTACGGTGTATCCGTCGGCAGTATTGGTAAATTCCGGAAACTCGATGTTTAATGAATCGGCAATTGTTTTTATTTTATGAAAGTCGGCGCAAAATACTAAAAAGATAGCCGAGGTTTTGATTTGTTTTTGTCCGGTAATAGCGTACAGTTCTTCTTTTAAGGTTTGATCATCTATGGCGATAACGGAAAATTGCTGTCCATTATAACTGGTAGGGGTATTTCGGATGGCATTATATATAAATTCGAGTTTTTCTGGCTCTATCTTTTTTCGTTCGTACCGTCTGACGGAGGTTCGTTGTAGCAGGATATCTTCTATTGATTTCATTGTCATATATGGTTTTAGGTGTTGATTAAATAACAACTGTTGAGTTTCTTTGTTTAAGGGGTGTCTCTTGGAATTTTATGAGGATGATTATCGTACGGATAAAATCCATGCATCCGATAATTCTGGATGGTTTTTTCTAAATTCGGATAAAAAAGCCTCAGCCTCGTCTAATCGTTCAAAATGGCGTATGGATAATCTTATTTTATTGTCTCGTTCAACTATCGTTAATGGGAAGATTCCGTTTTGGGCAAAGCGTTCGATCTGTTTCTCGGCAATTTTTCGTGACGGTAAACTGGATATGATAATATGGTATTGTTTTTGGAATGTAATATCAGTTATCGTTATGGTCGAAAGGATGGTGTCATTGGATTGTTCTCGAACAACGCTGTCTCCGATAGCTTTTGTTGGTTTTTCCTGTATTTTGATCATGGGAGGAATAATGCCGGCATAATCGGTGGCGAGGTCTCCGTTTTCTATTTTGGCTGGAAATATTATAATCAGCAATAAGATTGCTGCTATTGTTGCGAGCTTTTGAACGAAATCTCTGCGCAGGGAGATTTCGATGCGTGTCTCTTTTTCAGTTAAAATATCTTTTTGCGAGTGTTGGACAGTTAGTACCGGATGTAATGAAATGGAAGAATATCCATATCCTTGGGTGAAAAAGGGTTGTTGTGTCGATGCATTTAGCTGCAATGTTCCGTCGGGCGTTTGTTGTAACAGACCCAATCCTTCCAGATACACTTTTTTATCCGACGAGTTTTCAATCTCTTTTTTTAATAAAAACACTTCTTTTTCTATAAGTGCATTGGCGGAAGTATAATTTGACGATTCCGTTTTCAGGATGCTTCTTACCAGCAATCCGTCGTTTGGGTAAATTGTATGTTCAAAATAGAGTTTTTTGGCGGGGGGAATGATTTCGTCTTTTTCAACGGATGCGGAGGTATAATCCAACCCGAATACGCCAAATCCCGGTACGATAACTCTATCGTAATCAATTAGAAGGCGTTTAATATGTTCCGTTATTTTATACATTCTTATCGCAAAGATAGCGAATCCGATTCAGATTATAAAGCGTAAAGCAAATAAAAAATCCAGAACGGTAGTTATTCCTTTGATTATAATTGTTTTTGCATGAGTTCTATCAATTCTGGATCGAATCCCAACGCTTGCGCTTTCTTTAAATCAATCTTTGCGTTTTCTTTTTCATACAAGGCTAAAAAGACCCGAGCCCGGATATAGAAAAATAGAGGATCTTTATCGTCCAGTTTGATGGCCTCATTTATATCTTCCATCGCTTTCCTCGGTTTCCCATCCAATAAGTAAGCTTCGGATCGGCTTGCGAAAATAGAAGCTTTTTTCGGGTTTAGTTTCAACACCTCCGAATAAAGAGTGATGGCTTTCTCATATTCTCGTTTCAGTTTGTGTATGGCAGCTAAACCCAGCCGTCCATTAGAGCTGTTGGGGTTGATTTTGAGCAGTCGATTAAAATCGTACAGGGCATTGGTCGTATCTTTTCTTTCTGTATAGATAAGGCCCCGCAGGTAGTAGGCATCCTGTATCTTGTCATCCAGCGATAATACCCGGCTGTAATCGTCGAGGGCATCATCCATGCGGTTCATCTCGGCAAATAGTGCAGCCCGGTTCATTAAGAATACGGTAGAGTTTGGCAATATGGCTAAGGCGTTGTTGTATGATTCCAGGGCCTCTTTATTTTTTCCTAAACTTCGTTGTATGGTTCCCAGGTTGGAGAGGAGCATGGCGTTTTGGATGTTGGCCGGGTCTTTTTTTAATGCCTGTTTCAGATCGTTTTCTGCGGCTTCCAAACTATCGGCTTCCAAATGGTCAAAATAGCGGTCTATCCATTGTTCGTAACTTTGTCCAGAAACATAAAAAGTTGAGAAAAAACAGGATAGGGCGAAAAAAAATCTCAGATACATAAAATTCTACTTCTTTAATAAGTATGGACAAAAGTACGTTTTTTCCATTGAATGATAAAGAAATAAAAGTTAATAACACCCTGCTCTCTGTATGAAAACGTCAATCTTTCTGTATTTTTGCACCGTAAATAAAAATGGATATGGATTATATAGAACTGAATGTAACGGTAACGCCTCAGAGTGAGATGGCTACGGATATATTGGCTGGTATGTTGGCGGATATTGGATATGAAAGTTTTGTCCCCCACGAAAAGGGTCTGTTGGCCTATATCGGCGAAGCGCATTTTGAAGAAAAGCGTTTGCAAGAGGTTATTGCCGATTTTTTTCTCCCGGTTAGTATTGTCTATTCTGTTGTTAAAATAAAAGGAAAAGATTGGAACGAGGAGTGGGAAAAAAATTATTTTCATCCGATCGTCATAGGCGATCAATGTGTAATTCACAGTACCTTTCATACGGATGTGCCGAAATGCAAATACGATATTACCGTTGATCCGAAGATGGCATTCGGAACCGGGCATCATGAAACTACCGGGTTGATGTTGCAATATATTTTGGAAGCCGACATGTCGGGGAAAAGAGTTCTGGATATGGGTTGCGGTACGGCAGTCCTGGCAATATTGGCATCGATGCGTGGAGCCTCTTGTCTGACAGCTGTTGATATAGATGAGTGGGCATATGACAATGCTCGGGAGAACCTTGTGTTGAATGGAATTTCCAATGTGGAGGTGTTCGTCGGTGGAGCCGAGATATTGGGCAATCAGCAGTATGATGTGATTTTTGCCAACATCAATCGGAATATATTGTTGGCCGATATGGCGGCTTATGTCTCGGTATTGATTCCGGAGGGAGATCTTTATTTGAGCGGTTTTTACGAACAGGATATTCCTGTTATCGAAGAACATGCACAACGTTTGGGTTTGACCTATGTATCGCATAAAATTAAAAATCAATGGGTCGCCGTACGTTTTTGTAGAAGATAGTGATTATGAAGAGTATATTGAAACCTGTTTTAATAGTATTTGGTTGGATCGTGGTTTTTCAGGCAAATGCATTGGATAATCGGTATAGTATTGAAACTTTCGATTTATATATCCAGGGAAAGATGCCTCAATGGATTGATATTATCGGACAAATGGAAGCGGACCCTTCTCAAACCGCTCAGTTGCAGATGCAGACTTTGCAGTATTATTATGGTCTGGTAGGACATCTGATAGACAAAAAACAAAATGATCAGGCATCGCAAGTCTTGAAAAAAGCAAATTCTTTGCTGGCGGTCGTGGAGAAAAAGTTACCGGACGACCCTGTTGTATGTGGCTTAAAATCGAATTTTATCGGATTCAGTATTGCACTTTCTCCTGTAAAGGCAACTATTTTATTCCGGGGAATGTTGAAAAGCGCGCACAAGGCAATAGAAAAGGGAAAAGATAATGCTTTTGCCAATATTCTGTATGCCAATATTTTGTTTTATATGCCCAATATGTTTGGAGGAGATAATAACAAAGCTCTCGATTGTTACAAGCAGGCGTTGTCTATTATGGAGCAAACTCCTGGTGAGACGGTCAATAACTGGCTTTATATACAAACCATGGTATCTGTGGCTTTGGTAAACGAGAAGATGAACAATTATCCGGCGGCCAAACAACAACTTTTGCAGTTGATGGAGATAGAGCCTCGATATACATATGTGAAAGATGTCTTATATCCGAGGCTGTTGAAAGAAATGGAAAAGGGAACAAATTAAATTCAGCATATTTAAAAGAAGTGCAGATGAGTACATTTAATTTTGACGAAGAGATAAACCGGTATGGAACCTCGTGTGTAAAGTACGATTCGTTGGATTCTCATTTCGGTACGAAAGATGTGTTACCCATGTGGGTGGCCGATATGGATTTTAAAACACCCCCATGTGTAATAAATGCCATCAAGACTCGGGCAGAACACCCAATATTGGGTTATACGTTTGCCGACGATTCGTATTATCGAGCTATTTGCGATTGGCAATGGCGTCGGCATGGATGGAGCATTACGCCCCATCAAATCGGTTTCTTACCCGGCATCGTGGTCGGTATGGCATACTGTATCAAGGCCATGACGACACCGGGCGATAAAATATTGATACAATCGCCGGTTTATCCGCCGTTCCGTAACCTGGTCGAAAAAAATGGACGTCAAGTGGTTTGCAATTCTCTGCATAATGATGGGACTCGGTTTCAGATAGATTTTGACGATTTAGAGAAAAAATTGTCAGAAGGATGCAAGATGATGCTCCTTTGCAATCCTCATAACCCGGGAGGACGTATTTGGGAGAGAGAAGAACTTCAACAAATAGCCCGGTTGTGTCATCGCTACGGGGTGTTGGTAGTTTCAGATGAGATTCATGCCGATTTGGCCTTGCCCGGAAACAAACATCTGCCTTTTGCTTGTGTCTCGGAAGAGGCAGCCGATAATTGTATCACCTTGTCTGCACCCAGCAAAACATTTAATATGGCTGGGTTGGGCAGTTCCTATTTCATCGCAGGCAATGAAGCTGTTCGACATAAATTAGAAACTTATCTGGAAGCCTCTGAACTGAACAACGGACATCTTTTTGCTTTTTGTACCGCCGAAGCTGCCTATCGCGAGGGCGAAGCGTGGTTGTCGCAGTTGCTCGATTATCTTGCAGGGAACGTGCGTTTGGTTCGGGATTTTATGGCAGAGCATCTTCCTCAAATTAAGGTGATGGTTCCTCAGGCCTCGTTTTTGGTCTGGTTGGATTTTCGTGCATTGCAGTTGGAACAGCCTGCATTGGTCGATTTCCTGTTGAAAAAGGCGCGGTTGGGGTTGAATGATGGACTGTCTTTTGGCGTAGAAGGCCGTGGCTTTATGCGGATGAATGTCGGAACGACCCGAGCAACAGTCGGTAGAGCGCTTGCTCAACTGAAAAAGGCCATTGACGAGGGATCATTTTAAATCGTTTATTTATTTGGTATATCCGATAAAGAGTTCTAAATTTGCCCCTTTGTTTAACAAAAATCAAGAATAACGATAATAATGCCGCAGATATCTAAGCGCGGGCAGATGATGCCCGCTTCTCCGATACGTAAGCTGGTGCCGTTGGCAAACAAAGCAAAGGAGAGAGGGATTACCGTTTACCATTTGAATATAGGCCAACCCGATCTGCCTACTCCGGAAATTGCGTTGGAGGCTGTCAGAAAGTTGGACCGAAAGGTCTTGGAATATAGCCCGAGCGAGGGGATAAAAAGTTATCGGGAAAAGTTGGTCGGGTATTATGCCAAGTTTAATATCGACGTAACGGCCGATGATATTATTATAACTACCGGTGGGTCGGAGGCGGTTTTGTTTTCTTTTATGGCTTGTCTTGATCCCGGCGATGAAATCATCGTGCCCGAACCGGCTTATGCCAACTACATGGCATTTGCCATATCGGCCGGAGCCATTATAAAGACCCTTCCGTCATCCATCAACGAGGGGTTTGCTCTACCATCGGTAGAAAATTTCGAAGCGTTGATAACCGAACGTACCCGAGGAATTTTGATTTGTAACCCGAACAATCCCACCGGTTATCTTTATACACAGAAAGAGATGAATCAGATTCGCGATTTGGTGAAAAAATACGATCTGTTTCTTTTTTCGGACGAAGTATATCGCGAGTTTTGTTATACAGGAGCACCCTATATTTCAGCTTTTCACCTGAAAGGAATAGAAAATAATGTAATATTGATAGACTCCGTCTCTAAACGGTACAGTGAGTGCGGTATCCGTATCGGTGCGTTGATAACCAAAAATAGCGAGGTACGTCAAAATGTGATGAAATATTGTCAGGCCCGGTTAAGCCCTCCGTTGATAGGGCAATTGATTGCCGAAGCTTCGTTGGATGCACCGGAAGAGTATATGCTTGATACCTATAATGAGTATGTGGAACGGCGTAAATTCCTTATTGACGGGTTGAACCGTATCCCGGGGTGTTATTCTCCCATACCGATGGGAGCTTTCTATACCGTGGCAAAACTTCCGGTGGACGATGCGGATAAATTTTGTGCATGGTGTCTCGAACATTTTGAGTACGAAGGTCAGACCGTATTTATGGCGCCGGCATCGGGTTTTTATACCACGCCCGGTTTGGGCAGGGATGAGGTGCGTATTGCCTATGTGCTTAAAAAAGAGAATCTGGCCAAAGCATTGACGGTTTTGGAAAAAGCATTGGCAGCCTATCCCGGACGAACCATATGAACCTCCCGCTGTTCATAGCCCAAAGAATCCATTTCAGTAAAGGCGAAGATAACCGGAAAGTAACTCCGCCCGTCATTCGTATTGCCATGGCAGGAGTAGCCCTTGGATTGGCGGTCATGATTTTGGCGGTGGCGATTGTGGTCGGGTTTAAGAAAGAGATTCGCGAAAAGGTTGTCGGGTTCAGTTCGCACATTCAGATTACCAATTTCAAGAACAGTTCGTTGTACGATTCGTATCCCGTAGCATTGTCCGATTCTATGCGGCAGTTGTTGCAGGACGATGCGCGTATCGTTCGTGTGGAGGGATTTGCTTCTAAGCCGGGCATTATAAAAACGGAGAATGAATTTTTAGGAATCATTTTAAACGGGGCTGGAGCCGATTACGACTGGTCTTTTTTGGAGAGTAATTTGAGCGAGGGTGAACTTCCGGATTTTTCCGATTCGACGGTTTCCAACCAGGTATTGCTTTCCCGTTATATGGCCGATAAGTTGCATCTGAAAGTCGGGGACGGGTTATATACCTATTTTATACAGGATGATAACGTACGGGCACGCAAGTTTACCATTTCAGGGATATACCAGACCAACTTTCTCGATTACGACCGGATGTATGTTATGGCAGATGTCCGGCATATACAACGCCTCAATGGTTGGAATCCGGATCAATATACCGGGTTCTCCGTCCTGTTGCATGATTA
>DVNA01000121.1 GCA_018714665.1 Candidatus Gallibacteroides avistercoris
AGCCAATTTCTCTACGGCATACACCGTGGAAGGTTCTGCCCTAAACGAAAAAATCAAAAAGATTACCCTGGAAGGGAAAGCCCTGAAACAGAAATTGGACGAATACGAACAACAGCTAAACGCCAAAACCATTGACAAAACAGGTTACGATACCTCTGTAATTGCTGCCGTAAAAGATTATAAGGAGGTTGTTTCGCCCATCATCTTTGAAGATTTGATGTCGCCGGTGGCCTATTTCGGACTATTCCAACGGGTAAACAGCCTGTTGATTTACGATCCCTACGACAAATCTGACAACCGCTTCTACGGAGCCGTTGCCAATGCCTACAACATTGCCTACCCCGAATCAGACCGTACCAAACAGCTTTGTGCCTTGGCATTGGAGTCTAAAAAGTCATTCAGCCAGAAGGGAATAGATGCCGACAAGCTGCAAGAAATCAACTACATCGACATCAAACTGGAAGACCGTAACGGGAAAGAGGTTGCCCTGTCTTCCATCGTAGGGAAGAAAAAAGCAATCCTGATCGACTTCATTGCGTTCGATGCCGCTTACGCTCCCAGCTACATAGCCTTGCTGCAAGAGTTCTATAAAAAATATGCCGACAAGGGATTGGAAATTTACCAGGTTTCTTTGGATACCGACGAAAACCTCTGGAAAGTATCTTCTGAAAAACTGCCCTGGATCAGCGTAAGAGATCCCAAGGCCGTCCAATCGACATACGCCTTCCAATACAACGTAGAGACCCTCCCCTGCTTTTTCTTGATGGACAGCAAGGGAAACATCGTAAAACGGAACTCCGAAATGGGAGATATGGAAGAAGAGATCAAAAGGCTCTTATAATCACCAAAATAGATATCAAAAAAAGGTTGGCCCCGTTGAAGCCAACCTTTTTTTGACAATAAATTCGGCATTTTTTACAGATAGACAAAACTGCTCCCTCCCAGGAACTCCCGAAGCAACGAGGTGGGTGGTATCTCAGCATCTTCGATTGGCAAAAAATAACTGATAAACTTCAACAACCGATCAGCCTCCCCATATTCAGGACAGGTAGGAGGTACTTCTTGTAATATAGGAAGAGCATATCGTTTCAATACGGCCAACTCGAACAGCAACGACGAATTAAACATCGCATCGGCATTCTCCTGATAAGGGAATATCCACTTATCTTCTCCCCTTCTTACACTCGACCAACGGGCGATGGTACTCGCCGCCGAAGTTCCCCGATACTTATAATCACGAATAATCCGTCTCAACAACCGGTTGTCGGTAGTAGGGATACAATTATGATCATCCAACGAAATAGAGGTAAGAGCCGAAACGTAGATCCGATACTTATACTTATCCTCAATACAGGAGGTCAATTCCGGATTCAACGCATGGATTCCCTCCATAATTAAAATCGACTCCGGATCCAACCGCAACCGCTTGCCTCTATATTCGCGACGTCCCAATTCAAAATTAAACGAAGGCAAATCAATCTCCTCTCCGGACAAAAGAGCTGAAAGATCTTTATTAAACAGCTCTAAATCCAAGGCATACAACGACTCGAAATCATAATCGCCGTTTTCATCGATGGGCGTATTCTCACGATCCAGGAAATAATCATCCAGCGATATAGTTACCGGCATCAACAAGTTGGTCATCAACTGTACCCCCAAACGCTTGGAGAAAGTTGTTTTCCCGGATGATGACGGCCCGGCAATGAGAACCACCCGAGCCTCTCCCTTTTTGTTTTTTTCAGCGATTTCATCGGCAATTTCTGCAATCTTTTTTTCATGCAACGCTTCTGTTACCTTGATTAGATCCGGAGCAAGACCCTTTTGAACCGCTTTATTCAGATTCCCGACATTGCTTAGTCGTGCTATCTGATTAAAACGGACATATTCCTTAAATACAGACAACATTTTTTTCTGTTCAATAATCTTTTCAGGAAGCTCTCCATTATACAAAGAGGGAGGCACCAACAACATCCCCTCGTCGTATTTTATCAAATCGAAAACAGACAAGAAACCGGTGGAAGGGACCAGACAACTGTAATAATAGTCGATTAAATTATCAAGCCGATAATAGGTGGTATAAAGAGTCCGAGAGGTCTCCAACAAAATAGCCTTATCATACATCCCATGTTTTTTAAACCGGGCGACAGCCTCCTCTGTGGGGCAATCAATCCGTTCAAAAGGGATGTCCGCCTTTATAATTTGACGCATCCGAGTTTTTATTTGGCTGACCTCCTCCGCAGTAACCTCTCTTCCCAGCTTGGCCAGATTACAAAAATAGCCTTTCGAGACCGAATGTTCTATCCTCAGTTTACTTTCCGGAAGGACCTCCTCAACGGACTTATATAAAACAAAATAGAGTGAACGTACATAGGTTCTCATCCCCGAGGGGTGAGACAGATCTAAAAATTCGACATCTTTGGGTGTATAGACCCGGTAATTTAACTCCTGCGTCTTGTTATTGACACGGGCGCACATCACCTGATAAGGTAAACGTATCCGCAACAAAGAAAAAATATCCAATAACGATGTACCCTCCTTTACATCAATGGCAGATTGTATATTCTTACAATAAATACGTACTGTGTGTTCCATACTATTTCGTTTAAATTCATATTTCAAATCGGTAATATCTGTCTCTACAAGGAAAACATTTCATACAAAGTTATGCGATTCTACCAAACTACAATGAAGAAATGTCCTTTTAAAGTTTTTTGGGAAGAAAAACCGTTTTATAGAAAATTTTTCTTTAAATTTTTTCCCTGCTAAGAAATATAAAAGAAAAATAGAAAATGGAGTTAGCGGATATTGCCCGTTACAGCGATTTTCACTATTTTTGCGGAAACATTGGAATGGAGATAAAACCCTTTAAACAAAAAAAATCTGATGGAATATTCTTTTTACGACTTTCTCAAACTCATCGGTTCTCTGGGGATGTTCCTTTATGGAATGAAAGTAATGAGCGAGGGATTGCAGAAAGTGGCCGGAGACCGTTTGCGAAGTATCCTGACAGCGATGACAACCAATCGGGTAACCGGCATCTTGACAGGGGTATTGATAACAGCCTTGATTCAATCTTCAAGCGCCACCACCGTGATGGTGGTCAGCTTTGTCAACGCAGGGCTTCTTTCGCTGGCCCAATCCATCACCGTTATCATGGGGGCCAACGTGGGAACCACCGTTACCGCATGGATCATCTCCATTTTCGGATTCAAAGTCAGCATCAGTTCATTCGCCATTCCACTTATAGGGCTCTCCATCCCCCTCATCTTTTCAGGAAACAGCCGGCGGCGGTCGTGGGGTGAATTCATCGTAGGTTTCGCATTCCTGTTTTTAGGGCTCGATTTCTTGAAAGGCTCTGTGCCCGATATCCAAAGCAACCCCGCCATCCTCTCCTTCTTGACAGAATACACCAATTTAGGGTATCTATCCATCTTCCTTTTCCTGCTCATCGGTACGGTACTCACCATTGTCGTACAATCGTCCAGTGCCACCATGGCCATCACACTTATCATGTGCAGCAAAGGATGGATCTCTTTCGACATCGCCGCAGCCATGGTATTGGGTGAAAACATCGGGACCACCATTACCGCCAATATGGCGGCGCTTTCGGCCAATATCTCAGCCAAACGTGCCGCTTTTGCCCACTTCCTGTTTAACATCTTAGGGGTCTGCTGGGTACTGTTGCTCTTCTATCCGTTCACCCGTATGATTGCAACCCTGGTTACAGAGTTCTCCTCTTTCGGTAGCCCTTACGAACTGGCCCAATTCATCAAAAATACCGACCCGGCCATTATCAACCAGATATCCGAAATGCAGGAAAAACCCACCGATCCGGCATTGGCTGCCATCAGCAGCCAGTACCAATCCCTGCAAGTATCGGTATCATATGCCTTGTCGCTTTTCCACTCGGTATTCAATATTATCAATGTGTTGATTATGGGGTGGTTTGTAAACGCCTATGTATTCATTGTAACACGCGTGATCAAACAAAAGAAAAACGACGATGAAGAGTTTCAACTCAAATATATTTCAGGAGGTATGCTCTCAACCTCCGAACTCTCTTTGCTGCAAGTAAAAAAAGAGATACAGGTGTATGCCGAACGTACCCACAGGATGTTCGGAATGGTACGAGACCTACTCCATACCAAAGAGGGAAGCGAAGAGTACTCCAAACTATACAGTCGCATAGAGAAATATGAACAGATCAGCGACCGGATGGAGCTCGAAATAGCCAATTACCTGAACAAAGTAGCCGACGGACGATTGAGTTACGAAGGAAAACTGCAAGTAACGGCCATGCTGACCATGGTTACAGAGATAGAAAGCATGGGCGACAGTTGTTACCATTTAGCCCGGACATTGATTCGAAAACAAGAGGCAAAGACTCAATTTACCGATGAAATCGTCTCTAACATCGATACCATTTTCAAATTGGTGGACGACGCCATCAACAACATGATGCAAATTCTTCCGCAAAATGAATTGGAAGAATCCGATTTAAACCGCACCTACAACAAAGAGACCGAAATCAACAATTTCCGGAATGTGTTACGCATCACCAACATCGAAAATGTGAATGCCAAGAAATACGAATACCAGGCCGGAACATTCTATATGGACCTGGTAGAGGAGGCCGAAAAACTGGCCGACTACATTGTAAACGTGGTAGAGGCCCTCAAAGAGAAACGAAAAGTCTCCAAATAGGGGAAACGATGCGGCCTACCAATTTGTTATGAAGATGCGACTAAGCAGACTGTTGATGTAAAAATTAGAGATATGGCAAAAATACTGGTAACCGGAGCCGGGGGATTTATCGGCAGTTTCATCGTTGAAAAGGCACTGTCCGAAGGATACGAAACGTGGGCAGGAATCCGGGCCAGCACAAACCGCGAGTACCTGCAAAACAAAAACATCCGTTTTATCAATCTGGACTATTTCAACCCAGAGAAATTGATACAACAGTTGAAAGTGTTGAAATTAAACGGAGAAAAATGGGATTATATCATACACAACGTAGGAGTTACCAAAAGTATATATTCCAAAGACTTTGACCGTTTCAACTACGGTATCGTTAAAAATTTCGTCATGGCGCTTATCAAGACCCAGATGGTACCTACCTGTTTTGTTCTGATGAGCAGTTTAAGCGCCTGGGGGGCCGGCAACGAGGAGGGATTCGTACCGGTAAAACAGACAGACAAACCCCATCCGGAATCCCTTTACGGTAAAAGTAAACTAAAAGCTGAAGGATACCTGCAAAGCATTCCCAACTTTTCCTATATCATCTTGCGCCCTACGGGAGTTTACGGCCCTCGGGAAAAAGATTATTTCTTAATGATGAAAAGTATCCGATACGGGATAGATTTTGTTCCCGGCTCGCAAAGACAAATGCTCTCATTCATTTACGTGAAAGACCTGGTCAATGTCATCTTCTCTGCCATCAAAAAAGGAGAATATCGGAAAGCCTATTTCGTCTCTGACGGAAAAGAGTACAGTTCGGAAGATTTTCGTCGATATGTGGCAAACGCTCTGGGGAAAAAGCAGGTATTGCAGGTGAAAGTACCGCTCTTTCTGTTGAAAATATTCGCCTACCTGTCCCAAGCAATGGCCGGTATCATCGGAAAAAGCAGTACCTTGAATCCTGACAAGTACCGAATCATCAAACAACGCAACTGGCTATGCGATATAACCCCCTTACAACAAGAGTTGCATTTCGTACCGGAATACGATCTTGAAAAAGGGATAACCGAAACGATAAAATGGTACAAGGAAAACGGTTGGCTCTAACCCCACAATGTATAACAAACCGGAAAGAGTCAAACCATATCCAAATTCCTTGCCGAGACAATCAAACATCCAAACAACAAATGCCTCATCCAATAAACACAATTTGTATCTATTGCGCTTCCAGCCCGGAGATAGACAGCTGTTATTTACAAGCCGCCGAAGAGCTGGGAGAAAAATTGGCAAAAAAAAACATTACCTGCGTTTGCGGAGCGGGAAACAGCGGACTAATGGGAGTCTTGTGTGAAAAGGTGCTTCTGGGAGGTGGACGCATAATCGGCGTCATTCCCCGTTTCATGTACGAAAACGGCTGGTATCACCCACAACTCCAAGAGATAGAAATAACCCAAACCATGCACGAGCGAAAATCCCGGATGGCACAACTGTCCGATGTCTATATCGCTCTGCCCGGAGGATGCGGAACGATGGAAGAGTTATTGGAAATCATTACCTGGAAACAGCTGGGATTGTGTTCGTCCCCCATTGTCATCCTAAACATCAACGGCTATTACAACGCCTTGATCGAAATGTTGCATACCGCCATCGACCAACGTTTCATGAAACCGGACCAACGCCACCTATGGAGTGTGGCAACAACCGTCGACCAAGCTTTGCAACAGATAGGTATTTAAGAAAAAGTCATGCAAAATAACGGGCAAACAGACATTCAAACCCTTGTTCTTCCAGATAGTATTCCATCTGTAATACTGTCTCCCGACTCTTTGCCCTATGTCCACGTAGACACCATCCCTCGAAAAAGCTTCGCCCCTTTTCAGGCAAACATAGAAAATTGCCCGGTAGTAGATCCCTCTTTCCAAAGATCGAGTCTCACGCCAAAAACATTGGCCAACAACGATGGGATAGGCTTGATGTTCATTCTGCTGTTCGTAGTCGTGGCGATAGCCTTCCGCCGGGGATACATCTTGGTGTTTCAGATCATACGTTACTTGTTCGACATAAAGGAACGTAGCAGTATTTTTGTCTCCTCAACCGTCAATGAAACACAACTAAGGGTCTCTTTGTTATGTATGCTCTTTTTTGCAGAAGGAATATTTTTATACCATTTTACCGGGAATTTCTTTCCCGGAAACATCGAAATCTCCACTTTCCTGTCGGCCATAACGCTTGCCGTGGTGGCAAGTCTCTTCTATTTTATGCAAATCTTCTTGTTTCACCTGTTGGGATATATATTCTCTTGCCGAACAGAAATTAGCCTATTGATCGAAAACTTTATCTCTGTCAATGCTCTGTTGGGAATTACCCTGTTCCCGATAGCCCTTCTATACGTATATATAGTTTCTCTATCCGAATTATGGTTAATTGGTGCTGCCATCTGTTATATTTTGGCACGTATTATCTTTATTTACAAAGTAGTTAAGATTTTTTTGAGAGATATTAGCGAATTGCTTTACTTTATTTTATACCTTTGCGCTCTTGAAATAGCACCGCTATTCCTGCTATATCGAGGAGCACTATTTTGTTATCATTTTATTGTATAAAATATTTTTATGTCTTTGAAAATAAAGAAGTTACTAATTTCTCAACCCAAACCCGCATCTGAGAAATCTCCCTATTACGACATTGCTAAAAAATATGGAGTAAACATAGAATTCAGACCCTTTATCAAAGTAGAAGGCCTTACCCCGAAAGAATTCAGGCAACAGAAAATATCCATTCCTGAATATACCGCTGTCATTTTTACCGCGCGTACGGCCATAGATCACTTTTTTAAATTATGCGAAGGGTTACGTGTTACCATCCCGGAAACAATGCGGTACTTCTGCGTAACAGAATCGATTGCCCTCTATCTGCAAAAATACATCGTTTACAGAAAACGGAAAATTTTTTACGGCAACTCAGGGAAATTAGACGATTTAATTCCCGCCTTGTTGAAACACTCTTCCGAAAAATTCCTGTTACCGGTTTCCGACGTACACAACGAAGAACATACGGCCATTTTGGACAAATACAATCTGAACTATACACGGGCCATCATGTACCGTACCGTCAGCAACGATTTCAAACCCGAAGAGAAGTTCGACTACGATATGCTGGTATTTTTCAGCCCGGCAGGCATTGCCTCGCTGATGAAAAACTTCCCCAATTTTGAACAACAAGACATCCGCATCGGATGTTTCGGCCCGACAACGGCAAAAGCCGTTCGCGATGCAGGATTGCGCTTAGACGTGGAAGCACCTACACCGGAAATGCCCTCCATGACGGCAGCCATTGAAAAATACTTGAAAGAGATGTCGAAACCATCGAAAAAATAAACGGAAAAGTTTTTTAATAAGGGCCGGAAACGATGCTTGTATAAATACGGAGCCTATCGTTTTCGGTTTTTTATAACCCTACGACCCAATGGATACACGTCTTACCCGGAATGAACGTTTAAGAGGGAAATCGGCCATAGACCGCCTTTTCTCCCGAGGGCGCTCTTTTGCCGTATTTCCGTTAAGAGCGGTATATTCGGTCGTATCGGTACCGGATGCACCCGAAATTTCATTGCTGGTAAGCGTTTCCAAGAAACGGTTCAAACGTGCGGTAAAGCGCAACAAAGTAAAACGGCTCATAAAAGAGACCTTCCGGCTGAAAAAGAGTATTGCCGCAGAAACGTTGAAAGAATCCGGGAAACAGGTTCACCTGGCCATTCTATACTTAGATAAAGAGATTCACCCGTACCACACATTCGATTCCCGGATGGAGGAACTCCTAAAAAGATTGGCCTCCGAAATTTGCAAAACCAACAACAGCAAAGAGAAACAGCCCCAGGACACATGAAAAAAGCAATAAGCCGCATCGTTACATTCTTATTGTTGCTGCCGATTCATTTTTATCGCTACTGCCTGTCGCCACTCAAACCGCCTACGTGCCGTTTTGTTCCCACCTGTTCGGAATATGCCGTACAGGCAATCCGCAAATACGGGCCGATAAAAGGAAGTTGGCTGGCCCTCAAAAGATTGTGCCGCTGCCATCCGTGGGGAGGGAGCGGATACGACCCTGTCCCTTAAACGAAAGTCATGTTTTATTACGACATACATACACACCGAATCCAGGAGAGAGAGGACGTCGTCTCCATTGTCAATCTACCGGACAAAGCAGATGAAATTCCTCATATACCCAACACCTTTTTTTCCAGAGGCATTCTGCCCGAAGAGATACCGGATATTTTCGATGAAAAGGGATATTTCCGTATCCGGGAACAATTACACGATCCCCGCGTGGTGGCTGTGGGTGAGTGCGGTATAGACCATCGGATCACCACCATAGGTATCAGTGAACAGATTCAGATTTTCGAACGGATGATTCTCTTGTCCGAAGAGTTTCAAAAACCGTTAATCATACACAATGTCCGGGCTACCGGCGAAATAATGACATTGTACAAAAAATACCGCCCGACACAGCCTTGGATTATCCACGGATTCCGGGGAAACATCCAAACGGCACAACAGCTGCAACGGCTCGGTATCTGGATTTCGTTAGGGGGCAAAACCTCTGAAACACTCTTTGCCTCCTCCGGGTTAGATTTGGGAAGAATCCTGCTCGAAACCGATGGTAAACCGGAACATTCTATCCAAGAGATCTACCATCAAACAGCGCAGAAACTATCCATGGATAAAAAGGAACTAATGGTCCTTATCCGAGAAAACGTACAAAAAATATTTCGATCCCTGCCATAAAAAGCAAAAGGGGCATTTCTTTTATTTTCAGTTATAATACCCTATCTTTGTAGGGCAAAATACGAAAACGCTAAAACTGTAAAAATGGACTTTGTTGAAGAACTGAGGTGGCGAGGCATGATCCACGACATGATGCCCGGCACACAAGAACAATTACAAAAAGAGATGACTACGGCCTATGTAGGTATCGACCCTACGGCCGACTCGTTACATATAGGACATCTGGTCTCTGTTATGATGTTGCGGCATTTTCAACGGGCAGGACACCGCCCCATCGCACTGGTAGGAGGAGCAACGGGCATGATAGGCGATCCCTCGATGAAATCGCAGGAACGCAAATTGCTCGACGAAGAGACACTGCGCCATAACCAGGAGTGCATCAAGAAACAGTTGTCCAAATTCCTCGACTTTGATTCGGACGCCCCGAATGCGGCCAAACTGGTAAACAACTACGACTGGATGAAGAACTTTACCTTCCTCGATTTTATCCGGGATATCGGCAAGTGCATCACCGTCAACTACATGATGGCCAAAGATTCCGTTAAACGCCGCCTCTCGGGAGAAACAGGAGCAGGGCTCTCCTTTACCGAATTTTCATACCAGCTGGTACAGGGTTACGACTTCCTGTATCTGAACAAAAACCTGAATTGCAAATTACAAATGGGAGGATCCGACCAATGGGGCAACATCACCACGGGGACAGAACTGATTCGCCGCGTTACCGGCGGAGAGGCCTACGCCCTGACCTGCCCGCTCATCACCAAGGCCGACGGCGGGAAATTCGGGAAGACGGAATCTGGAAACGTTTGGCTTGATCCACGCTACACCTCTCCCTACAAATTCTACCAGTTCTGGTTAAATGTCAGCGATATAGATGCCGAAAAGTATATCAAGATATTCACCTCCCTATCCAAGGAAGAGATAGACACATTGATTCAGGAACAGCACGAGGCACCTCATTTGCGGCCCTTGCAAAAACGACTGGCCAAAGAGATAACCGTTATGGTACACTCGGAAGAAGACTACAACGCAGCTGTCGAAGCATCGGGAATCCTCTTCGGAAATGCGACATCCGAACAACTGCGGAAACTGGATGAAGATACTCTGTTGTCGGTTTTCGAGGGAGTACCCCAATTTGACATCAGCCGCGACCAACTTTCACAAGGAATCAAGGCCGTTGACCTGATGACGGAAATGGCCAACATATTCTCCTCAAAAGGAGAGATGCGGAAAACCGTACAAGGCGGAGGCGTAGCCGTAAACAAAGTAAAACTACAAGCCTTTGATACCGTCATCGACTCAAAAGAGCTGTTGAACGACAAATATATCCTGGTACAAAAAGGAAAGAAAAACTATTTCTTACTGATTGCCAAATAGAGTCAAGATAATACAAACGGACATTTAAAGGGAGAAACAAAATTTCTCCCTTTTTCTTTACCTCCACTATTCTCTCCTTTAAAAGAAGACTGCTTTTTATCCGTAAAAAGCCTTTTCCTATAATTATGAAATAAATATAAAATAAAAAATCTTTCATAGTTATCATAAAAAAGATGACTTCTCCATTATTTATCTGTATATTTGAAAAATATAGGGGAGTTCGGCAGATTCAAATTTGAAAACATACACCTTAAACACACACTATTATGAAGCACTTATCCGTTACTGCCATTTTTATCGGCATGATTCTCT
>DVNA01000122.1 GCA_018714665.1 Candidatus Gallibacteroides avistercoris
GAAAATGTTGTCCCGCAGCGGGGTTTCTGGACCGGATCAGATTATAGGCGATGTTTATACAGAGTCCGATTTCTGACACGATCTCGCCCAGACTTCCGGATGCCGCAGCTGTAAATCGATCATGTTCAGGGTCGTTGACAAAATTGATCATACTGTTTCTCCTTTCTCCGGCTCCGGTGGTAAACGGAGCCACCAGCCGATGGGCAGCTCCGGCTTTTGACGGGACGGCAGCATCTCCCAATCGGCACCATCCCAGGCCATGAACGCCCGATAATAATGACACTCAAATTAAACGCTCCGGTTTCCATACCCATTTGCAACGCCACCGGCATTCCCAAACGGACCAATTGCCAAGCATCGCAAAAGGATGATTTAATCTTAAAGAATCCTATTCTGAAACGGTTGTACCGCCGGGTAGCGAAAAATATCCAAACGAACACGGCTACCGTAAAGATACGGCTGAAAAGGGTTGAGATGCCGGCGCCCAATAACCCCATCTCCGGAAATCCAGCTTTCCCGAATATCAGCAGATAATTACCAAGGATGTTCACGGCATTTCCGGACAGCAGAATGATCATCGAAATGCGCGTATCCATAATACCGTCGGCAAATTGGCGGAAAGAGTTGAACAACATGATAAAACACAAACCGGACAAGTGGGTCAGGTAGTAGGGTTTTATCAACGGAAGCAAATCTTCGGGTTGCCCCATATTGCCCAGAAAGGCATATACAACGGTCATAATTCCCATCATCAATACGCCCAGGATACCGTTTACGTATAAACTGTTTCGCAACATGGCTCCGGCCTGCGGTATCTTATTCCCGCCCACCAAGGTTCCGATAACCGGGGTCAATCCGTAAGAGAATCCCAACCCGAACATAATGGAGAGGTTGAACAGGTTGTTTACGAACGACGCGGCGGCCAGTTCTGCGGATGAGTGGTGCCCTACCATGATATTGTCGGCAAAACCGACTACAATAATGCCCAACTGGCCTATCATGATGGGAATACCTATTCTCAGTAATTCACCTGTATAAGAGGTTTCGTGCAAAGAGATTCTTTTCATGCTTCATGTTTCAGGACAGACAAATTCTATATCTACCGACCCTGTTTAGAGCGGTAGTACAAAGTGGAGCAATTCTTTTCTACCAAAGTTTCAGATGCGGTTTTTTTTAACCTGGCCGACGTTACGGCACGGTATTTTTCTACCTCGGTGTTGATGTTTTCGGCCCGCTCCAACCACTCGTGATAGGCTAAATTGGTCGCCTTACTGAGATAATTTATGTTGGAGAACAAATCGTTCGACTCGAACTTATTGATTATTTTTTGTACTTCATATTCTCTAATCTCTTCTTGCGACAAACGTTGCATTTCACCGCGCAGAGCCTCGTCGGCCTCCTGCAAA
This sequence comes from Candidatus Gallibacteroides avistercoris, assembly GCA_018714665.1. Taxonomy (GTDB): domain Bacteria; phylum Bacteroidota; class Bacteroidia; order Bacteroidales; family CHK158-818; genus Gallibacteroides; species Gallibacteroides avistercoris. The sequence continues at coordinate 1,407 of DVNA01000122.1, forward strand.
GAGACTCCGGGATTGGGCTTTCCGGTTACAAAAAACAGACCGGCATCCCTATCGCCCGTTATGTAGGCATTTACTTCGGAGAACAGTTTTCGACCCATCACCAACTCCTGATACAACCTGGCAGAACGTCCGTTGGCCAGAATATCGGACAACATATCGCACGGATGATACTCCTCGTCCATCCGGCCGCACATGTGATAGGCCTTTACAACCATATCGGCAGGGACATCCCGTTCTACTTCCAAGAAACGGGGTTGGGTCTGTGGCGGTTCTTGTGGCAGGTTACGCCGGACAACCTCCCGACGTTCTATCGGACCGAACCATTTTTCGGCCAACCGGACAGTTTCGTCGAACGAGATATTTCCGGCCACCGACAAGATGGCGTTGTTGGGTGCATAATGTTTGAAATAGAACTCTTTTACCTCCTCCATCGTCGTGTTTTCGATATGGCTCAACTCCTTACCAATGGTAGCCCATCGGTAAGGGTGTACCCGGTACGCCAACGGACGAATCAACAAGGGGATATCTCCATAAGGTTGATTCAGATTCCGCTGCTTGAACTCTTCCATAACAACCTGACGCTGGGTTTCCAACCCTTTGGGGGAGAACGAAAGCGACAACATCCGGTCCGACTCCAACCAAAAAACCGTCTCTACATTTTGACACGGTACCACGTCATAGTAGTTGGTTATGTCGTTGCTCGTCCAGGCATTGTTCTCGCCTCCGGCCTCTTGCAACGGGGTATCGAAATCGGGGATATGCAAAGACCCTTCGAACATCAGGTGTTCAAACAGATGTGCCATTCCCGTACGATGCGGGGCTTCATCTCGTGAACCGACATCGTACAGGATATTGACGGCAACCATCTGGGTAGTGCAGTCTTGATGATGCAGCACACGTAAGCCGTTATTCAATATATACCTATTTACATCAATCACACGCCTTCTATTTTCATGTTCATCCGAATATCTTTTACCGGCCTGTCGGCGTTACCGGTCTGTACTTGCTGTATCTTTTCTACAACATCGAGACCTTCCTTTACTTCGCCGAACACGGTATAATCGCCATCCAGATGTGGGGTTCCTCCGACCGTTTTATAAACCTGCCGCTGTTCTGCGGTAAGCCGCACAGGGCCCAACTCTTTCATTTTTTTCTGTGTTTGCTTTATCAATTCCTCCTGCAAGGCATACAGCCCCTCCTGATCACGATTCCGACGAAGGTTGATGATTTCCGAACGATGCGTTGCGGCTAACGCATGAAAAATTTTCTGCTCTTGCATCTGGGTCAACTGTTTCTCGATGGCATCCAGTTTTCCATCGCTATAAACCTCTCCCCAGACGATGTAAAACTGCGATCCCGACGATTTTTTCTCGGGATTTACCTCATCGCCCTGACGAGCGGCAGACAAAGCGCCCCGTTTATGAAACCGTTCGGGATATTTTATCTCTGCCGGAAGGGTGTATCCCGGGCCTCCCACGCCCAATTGCTTGCCTGCGGAAGCATTTTTAGATTCGGGATCACCACCTTGAATCATAAAATTCTTGATTACCCGATGAAAAAGCAAATCGTTGTAGAATCCCTCTTTTACCAGTTTTATGAAATTATCGCGATGCAACGGAGTATCGTTGTACAGCTTTACCTTTATCGTACCCAAAGTTGTTTCGATAACGACAACCGTCTCTTTTTTGTTTTCCATTCTACCTGCTCCTTTCCTGTATCAAAAAACATAATCGACACACGAACGGTCTTCCTTATGGGGAGTCAACACTTTCACAACAGCCTGATGAGCAGGATGTTTTGCATAGGTTTCCAAATCTTCCATCGTCTCTACCTCAACCTCCAACGCCAAATCAAACGCTTCTGCCGGATTACAGTTAATCCCTGCACGGATAGAACGGATGACAGGAATTTTACCGGACAACTCATCAAAGGAGATTTTCAGCTCATGCAACTTTTCAACTTTTTCTTCGGTGGTTTCAAAACCTTTCAGTTTAAACAAAACAATGTGCTTGATCATTTTTCTCTATTTTTTGGTACATTTGAATAATATAAAGGAGGCTATTCGGCATATTCAAATCAGAAAACAGGTTTTTCATTTGCCTCTGCTCTCGCCTTTCACTATATTTGTAGGGCCGTTTTTGCCGTATGCAAATGTAAGCGATTTATTTCAACATGCCGAAACTTATTTGCATTATATTGTTATTCGTATTTATCTCCGGATGCGGGCGGAAGCCACAAGAGAGTGCCTCCGTACGGGAAGACCTACCGGAAATATTACAGTCCAAAGAGTTACGCGTATTAACTCTGTATAGTTCTACCTCATACTTTCTGTACCGGGGTGAAGAGATGGGATATGAATTTGAGTTGGCCCGACGTTTTGCCCTCTCGCAAGGATTACACATAAAAGTAATCGTGGCTGAAAATATCTCCCGATTAATCGAAATGCTGGAAGACGGCGAAGGCGACATCGCGGCCTACACGTTGCCCGTAACCAATGAGCTCCGGCAACGGTTGATCTATTGCGGTGAAGAGATCATTACCCACCAGGTATTGATCCAGCGACGCGGCAACAAAGAAGAGATTATCGACGATGTAACCGGACTGGTAGGGAAAGACATTTACGTAGAGCGCGACTCTAAATTCGACGACCGGATTACCCATTTAGACGAAGAATTAGGCGGCGGAATACACATCCACAAAATCAACAAAGATACCGTTACGACCGAAGACCTGATCGGGATGGTCGCCTCAGGCGAGATTCCATATACGTTGGCCGACGACAACATTGCCAGATTGAACAAGACATACTACAACAACCTGGACATCCGTTTAGAGGTAAGTTTCCCGCAACGATCGTCGTGGGCTGTCCGGAAAAGTTCACCCTTGCTGGCAGAGGCTGTCGATAAATGGTTTGACGAGAACCACAACAGCACCGAATATAAAAGTATCCTGAAACGATATTTTGAAGATAGTAAACGACCCTATACCCAACAAATTCTCTCCTTGTCAAAAGGACAAATCTCCATATACGATCCGCTGTTCAAGAAATATGCCAAAGAGCTGGATTGGGACTGGCGCCTCATCGCATCGCAAGCATACCAAGAATCTCAGTTCGACACGACGGCCGTATCCTGGGCAGGAGCCCGAGGACTGATGCAATTAATGCCCTCTACGGCCAAAGCATACGGATTGGAGATAGAAAAAATCCAGAATCCCGAAGAAAACCTGAAAGCGGCTGTCAAATCGATGAAAGCATTAAACAAGAGTTTCTCCAAGATAGAAGACCGGGACGAACGGATAAAATTCATTTTGGCAGCCTACAACTCTGGAATCGGACATATCTACGACGCCATGGCGTTAGCCGAGAAATACAATAAAAACCCCTTGGTATGGGACGGCAACGTGGCCGAATTTGTCCTGCTGAAAAGCAATCCCGAATTTTTTAACGACTCGATCTGTAAGTTCGGCTACATCAGAGGGCGTGAAACCGTTAACTATGTAAAAGACGTTTTATCGGTTTACAACGAGTACAAAATAAAAATCAAACCTTGAATATACCCACTAAACACACGTTATTACAATGAAAAGAATCTATTTATTATTTGCGGCTCTTATTTTAGCGATCCCCATGAGTGCACAAAAAATGTTTGAAATCCCCGTATGGCCCGAAGGTGCGGCCGAGTCGAACGGTATCGAAGCGGAAGAGACCACCCGAGGTATTACCGTTATCAACAGTAAAGAAGCTACTCTTTATGTTTATCTACCAGAAAACGCAAAAGGCCCCACTCCTGCTGTTGTTATCTGTCCGGGAGGCGGTTACGAAGCGTTGGCCATGGACCACGAGGGACATAAATATGCCCAATGGCTCACAAAAAACGGAGTGGCCGGTATCGTATTAAAATACCGGATGCCGAACGGCCATCATGAAATTCCGTTGAAAGATGCCCAAGAGGCCATCAAAATCACCCGTAAGAATGCCAAAGAGTGGAACATCGACCCCAAAAAGGTGGGCATCAGCGGATTCTCTGCCGGGGGACATTTGGCCTCTACCGCCGGAACTCATTTCGACAGTAATACCCGTCCCGACTTCATGGTACTTTTTTACCCGGTAGTAACAATGGCAGAAGAAAAACAGACCCATATCGGATCACGCAACAATCTTCTGGGCAAAAACCAGAACAACAAATCCTGGGTAGATTACTACTCCAATGAACTGCACGTTTCGCCCTATACCCCTCCTACCCTTTTCCTGTTGAGCAGCGACGATACGGCCGTTCCTCCATGCAACAGCATCAATCTTTATAACGCGATGAAAGAAAACGGGGTCAATGCCACCATGTACATCTTCCCCGAAGGGGGGCACGGTTGGGGTGTAAATGAATCTTTCTCCTATTGCAACGAATGGAAAACCTTGTATATAAAATGGCTTAAATACCTTCATATTATTTAAGAGTTCAATATCTTCATATCAGGAAGTAAACATTTTTTATAAAAAGGGACGGGTGATATTCCATCCCTTTTTATTGGTTTTTTAGAGCGCTTATATTATATTTGTACAATAAATACAAAGTTATACGGGGTTTCTGTATAAAAGTTATTTACCAAAATATTATTAATCAACTTAAAGCAATTAGGTTATGAAAAAAAGTAGATTCCCTCTCCTTACCGCTGCTTTTTTGAGCAGTTGTATCCTGTTTTCTTCCTGCATCGGATCATTCGGACTTTCTAACAAGTTATTGAGCTGGAACCAATCTATCGGAGATAAATTCGTAAACGAGCTGGTATTCTTTGCCTTCTGGATTCTTCCGGTATATCAGGTTTCCGTATTGGCCGACGTAGTAGTACTCAACTCCATTGAATTCTGGACAGGGTCAAACCCGGTTGCATCCAACACCCAGGAAATTCAAGGCGAAAACGGTAAATACCTGGTAAAATCACACGACAACGGATATACCATTACCGATGAAACAACAGGCCAAGTAACAGAATTTGTTTACGACAATACGGACGACTCATGGTCAGTAGAAGCAAACGGAACCTCTACCAAATTCATGACATTTACCGATGAAAACCACGTAGATATGTATCTGCCCGGCGGTGAAACGATGAATGTAGAAATCTCCCAGGCAGGAGTCCTCGCATTCAAAAATCTGGTAGAAAACAGCGCATACTACGCCAGCAAGTAATTGGAAAGATTCTCAATATAAATAAACAACAGAGACGCGTCTTTGGGATGCGTCTCTGTTGTTTATTACATCCGAAGATAAAACTGACGAGTGAGAGAAATATACTCTTCCGTATAGATATGCCTCGATGTTTCGATGCAAATTTCGTCCTCTTCTATCTTGTTAGAAAAACGGCGCCACTCTGTCAGAACCCGTTTTACCTCCCCTCCCAAACGGCCTCGCACATAAGTTAAGCGAGAGAGCGACAACGAGCAGCCTTGTGCCACGTTTTTCATCTGAGACAAACCGGAGGCAGGATAAATGATAGATAAAACTCCGTTTGACGCCAACAACCGGGAGGCTTCGGCAAACAAACTCTCCAAATCGAAAGCCCCGGCATGGCGGGCTATCTGACGAGATGGAGCAGGCGGCAACAACGAATTTTCAAAAAAGGGAGGATTGGATACGATCAAATCGTAAAAAGCACCTTCTTCCGGACAAAACCGGGTAAAATCTTCATGGAAAACGGTAATTCTATCTTCCCATTCCGACAAGGCTACATTCTCTGATGCCTGCCGTGCTGCTTCCTCATCTATCTCCACTGCATCGACCAAGGATTGAGGGGAACGCTGCGCTACCATCAAAGCGATTAATCCGGTCCCCGTCCCCACATCCAAAACACGCCGGGCCGAGGAGACATTGCACCAAGCTCCCAACAAGACTCCATCTGTACCTACTTTCATGGCGCACCTGTCTTGATATACCCGAAATTGTTTGAATTGAAAAAACGAATTTCCCATCCTGATTGACATGTAAATTTAGCTGCAAAATAACAAAAAAAGAAGAATCTCACGGCATTTTGTCGATTTTAAATAACTTTGGCACGCATCTTGCAGTATAGGTAAGGAAGTGTATGATGATAGAAAAGTTTTACCTTTATATGACAAAATGACAGCCTCCCAATATGAGTATAATATTCAATAAAGATCCATTTGACAATACGGAAGAAAACGACTCGCCGGTTATGCCAATATTTACAGAAATAGAAGGAAGTGTAGATTTAGACTGCAAAGGAACAGAAA
>DVNA01000123.1 GCA_018714665.1 Candidatus Gallibacteroides avistercoris
AGGGTATTTCTCTCTGGTTTAAAAAATTTTTCGGCGTATGTGGCAATATGGAGAGGAACCGTTTTTGTCGTAATAGTGTTGGTGGTACGACTCTCCTGCCCAAAAATGTTCTGCGGGTCGTATCTGGGTAACAACCTCGTATCCTTTCGACTTTAACAGATCGACGTAGTGTTCGGCCATCTGTTTTTGTTCCGGGGAGGTATAAAAGATGGCCGATAGGTATTGGGGTCCGATGTCCGGACCTTGTCCGTCTTGTTGGGTAAAGTCGTGTATTTCGAAAAAGAGGCGCAACAGCGTTTCGTAACTGACGGTTTGGGGATCGAAGAGTACCTGTACTGTTTCCAAATGTCCGCTTTTCTTTGAGCAGACATCCGAGTAGGTAGGCATTGTCAGTTCTCCTCCCATATAACCGGATGTTGTGGCGATTACTCCCGGAACCCGGTCCATATGGTATTGAGTTCCCCAAAAGCATCCGCAAGCAAAATAAGCCGTTTCTGTAATCATAGTAGATAGTTTTTATTTAGAGGGTATGAACTTCAAGGAGATGGAGTTTACACAGTGCCGTTGCTGGGTAGGGGTAAAGCCCTCTCCGATGAAAACGTGTCCCAGATGAGCTTGGCATCTTGAACAGACAATTTCCGTGCGGCATCCGTCCGGGTCCGGTATCCGGATAACGGATCCGGGTATTTCTCTGTCGAAAGCAGGCCATCCGCAATGGGCGTTGAACTTGTGCTCCGATTGGAATAGCGGAGCATGGCATCGTTTACAGATGTATGTCCCGTCATTGAAGAAATTGTTGTATTCCCCCGAGAAAGGTCGTTCGGTCGCTTTCCCAATGATGACAGCCTCCTCTTCTGGGGTAAGTTTGTCGTATTCCATTCTCTCTTTACATTTTTATATAGAACCTTTTCGGTTGGGAGAAAGTTGTCGTAAAGGTACGATAATTGGAATATTTATAAAAATCCGAAGCGTTTTATTCTTAACGGGGATACAATAAAAAGGATCTACCAGGACATTTGTCGGTAGATACTTTTTATTGTATAGTAGAATGTGGTATGGTATGAATTTCTTCGGCAGAATATTGGTCCAAAGCTGATTAAGCTGCTCTTCAGGTTAGATTAGACATAACAGGATAACGGTGAATATGACACCACCTAAGGTCAAAAGAATACCTCTTTTGAAGAAATGCGATTGCCGGGGAAACATCCAGAATGATGAAATAACCAGAAATAGAACAGCAATGCCGAACAGGGCTGAAAATAGATGCGTTGGCTGGTTACCGTTTATTTTGTGCAGGTTGATTAGTTTGTTCAGTGGAAAAGGCTTTTCTTTAACGGTATAGGTAGCTATCCCGGATTGTGTATCGTATGACCCGTTCTGGAAAAAGATAAGGTTGTTCTCTGTCCGTATGGGATTCATATTTCTCAGTTTGAGTTGTTGTTGCAATACCTCAGCAGACAATCCTGCGTCTAATTGTGTTTCAACTTGTTTTTCCACATTCAGAAAATCGGTATTTCGGTAGATCAATAAGATACCACTGAGGGCATATACCGTCATCAGTCCGATAACAAAAAATCCTATATCCCGATGCCATGCGCGCATTCTTTGGCTTACAGTTCCATTCGGTTCTCTTTTTTTCATAATGTCGTTTTTTATATAGTGATAAGATTCGGCAACGGGAGAATAGTTTAAAAAAGTATCCCCTGTTTTTATCTTATTAAGAAAAACGGGGGATACGATAAAAGGATTTTTAAGATTATTCGATAACGGTTACCCATCCGTACGGGTCGGCTTCGTCTCCGTATTGGATGGCACGCAACTTGTTGTAAAGTTTAGTGCAGATGGGACCCGGTTTCCCGTCTTTGGATATAACGTAGGACTTGTTGTTTTCCAAATCATCGATCCGTTGTATGGGACTAATGACGGCTGCCGTACCGCAAGCTCCCGCTTCTTCAAACGTTGACAGCTCCTCTTCGGGTATTTGCCGGCGTTCCACCTTCATGCCCATGTCTTGGGCCAGTTGCATCAAACTCTTATTGGTGATGGAAGGCAGGATCGAGGTGGACTGGGGGGTAATATAGGTGTTGTCTTTGATCCCAAAGAAATTGGCAGCTCCGCATTCGTCAATGTATTTCTTTTCTTTGGCATCTAAGTAGAACTCGCAGGAGTATCCCAAATCGTGGGCCATTTTGTTGGCGCGCAGGCTGGCGGCATAGTTGCCTCCTACCTTGTAGGTGCCTGTCCCCAACGGGGCAGAGCGGTCGAATTGGCGGATGATAACATACGGATTGGTAGAGAATCCTCCTTTGAAATAGGGACCTACCGGCGTTACAAAGATCATGAATAAATATTCGGTAGCAGGATGTACGCCTACCTGAGCACTGGTTCCGATTAGCAGCGGGCGGATATACAACGATGCCCCGCTTTCGTAAGGCGGAACGAACCGTTCGTTCAGTTTTACCACTTTTATGACTGCTTCGCGAAATTTTTCAGTGGGCAGTTCGGGCATCAATATACCCCGGCAGGTACTTTGCAGACGGGCGGCATTCTCTTCCAACCGGAAGATTCTGATTTTTCCGTCCTTACCCCGGAACGCTTTTAATCCCTCAAAGGCTTCTTGTCCATAATGGAGGCTTGTTGCAGCCATATGCAGGTTTATATATTCCGATTGGCTTGTTTCTATGTCGCCCCAGGCATCGTTTTTAAAATAGCAACGTACGTTGTAGTCGGTCTTTATATATCCGAAAGATAAATTAGACCAGTCGATAGGTTCCATATATCTAATTTATTTATGTTTGATTGTGTTACAAAGGTAGTATTTATCCGGCGGAAACAGCATCTTTTTAGAAAGATTTTTTTTTGCGGGGCAGAATTGCCCCGCATTTTTTACAGAAAAGCGCATCTGATTCGTGGTCGTCGTTTCCGCATTGGGAGCATATCGCGGGAGATTTTTCCCGTTTTCTGAAAATAATCTCCGATGTAACGATTCCTGTCGGTACGGCGATGATAGCGTATCCCAACAGCATGACAGCGGCAGAGATCATTTGTCCGGTCAGCGTGATAGGGGTAATGTCGCCGTATCCTACGGTTGTGATGGTTACGATAGCCCAGTATATACTTTGAGGAATATTGGAGAAAGAGGGGTTTACGCCCCCCTCTACGACGTACATCAGTGAACCTAATATGATGACCAGAATGAAAATAAAATTCATAAAAACCAATATCTTGTCAAGGCTTCTCTGAACAGCCTTTGCCAAGAATACGCTTTCGTCGATGAAGCGGGTAAGTTGCAATATCCGGAAAATGCGTAATAACCGTAACGACCGGATCACCACGAAATATTGTGTCCTGTTGATGAAAAGACCCAGGTACGAGGGCAGGATCGACAGGAAATCAATGATGCCGTAAAACGAAAAGATGTATCTCTTTCGGTTAGGAGCGCTGTATATCCGGAGAATATATTCGATGGTAAAACATCCGGTGATAAACCATTCTGCCGCTTTTATGGCGATAGCGAAATGGTGGCTGAAAGTCGAGATGCTTTCCAGTGAAGCCATCAGTACGCTGAACAGGATGACCACGAGCAGAGCTATGTCGAAAGCCTTTCCGGCAGGGGTATCCGTCCGAAAAATAATCAGGTATAGTCTCTTTCTCCATCGATGAAGTTTTTCCGGGTCTATTTTTAACATTTGCTGTTCTTCTTATTTTCGTATCTTTGCAGTTTCAGACAGTATATAAAAAGAACATTTTTCTGTCTCAATGGTTGAGCAGTTGAAAACATAAATAACAGATGAAAAAGAAAAGTGCATCTATCTATTTTATAGGGAGCCTGTTGGCAGGCATCTCCGTTTTATCGTCTTGCAATCGAATCTCTACCGAAGGTATGATCTCCGTCCCGATGGGAGGCAATGCCTATATAACAGGCGGAGAAAGAGGGGCAGTTATCGATAAGAACGGGCTGACCCGTTGGTCGGATGAGCAGGCGATCGTTTCTGCCTGGTTTAAAACCTCGCAAGCCGGAAAGCTGGATGTGGCGCTCAGAGCCAAGTCCGAAGCATCGGCCAGTCTGAAAATGACGGTGGCCGACGAAACGTTTGATGTAAAAATCCCGGCAGGAGACTGGGCCGTTATTCCGGTGGGCAGCGTAACATTACCCGAGAGCGGT
>DVNA01000124.1 GCA_018714665.1 Candidatus Gallibacteroides avistercoris
TGATGGCAACGCTGAATCGTTCGTGGGTTTTGTATTGTTGGGCAATTTGTTCTACCAGGTCGGTTTTCCGGCTTCGGTCAACGGGTATCCCTCCCATGGAATGGAATATCCGGTTGAAGGGAAAGAAAAACCAATCTTTTTTTATCAAGAATCCGGCAAATCGCCCGATAGAGAGATAGGCCAGTTTGCCCCATATAAAATCCCAATTACTGGTGTGCGGGGCTACACAGATGACACATTTGTTTAAGTCGGGGATGGTACATATCACTTTCCATTCGGAGATATGCAGGATAAACCGGCTGAGCGTTTCTTTTATTTTTCCCACGCCAGATTAGCTTTTTTGTTTGGCCGGGTTTCTCAATTGTTCCAGTTCGTCGATAATTTCCCCGATAGTCTTGTCCAAATCGGCAATCAGCTTTTCGTAATATTTTTTGACCAGTTTCGGATTTTCTTTTCCGTCGGTATGGTTGATCCGGCTGGCGAACTCTTCTTGTGTTTGGGCTATTTTGCCTAATAAAGCATCTGCCTGTTGTACGTCAACCTCTTTTTCGTAGAATTTAATAAAGAGACATTCCGAATATAATTCGTTTGTGATAAAATTCAACTCTTTTTTCAGGTCTCGTTTGTTTGCCATAATTTAAAGTTTTTAGGAATAAATTCTATGTACAGCAAAAGTACGGATTTTCATCGAGAAACCGAACGAAAAAAAGGTATAAATCTTGTCGGGAATCTTTAATTGTTTTTTCTTCTGTAAAAAGAGATGGAGAATACAATTGTTTTTTATCGTCTGTTGTGGAATGTTTTGCCAATCAGAAATCTCTCCGCAATGCAGGTTTATACAAGATTTTTCAGAATAAACCTGTATATTTGTACACGTTTCAAAATAATTGATGTAAAGACATAGATTTTATTGTATATGGCAGATGACAAGAAAGTAATTTTTTCCATGGTAGGGGTCAGCAAGACCTATCCTCCCCAGAAACAGGTATTGAAGAATATCTATTTATCTTTTTTTTACGGGGCCAAGATCGGTATAATCGGGTTGAACGGTTCCGGTAAGTCAACGCTGTTGAAAATCATTGCCGGGTTGGATAAGTCATACCAGGGAGAGGTGGTATTCTCTCCCGGATATTCGATCGGGTACCTGGAACAGGAGCCCCATCTGGACGATGAGAAAACGGTTAAGGAGGTCGTTCAGGAAGGCGTTCAGGGAGTACTCGATATTTTGGCCGAATACGAAGCCGTCAATCTGAAATTCGGCGATCCCGAGGTTTTGGAAGATCCCGACAAGATGGATGCTTTGATTGCCCGTCAAGCCGAATTGCAGGATAAGATAGATGCAACCGATGCCTGGAACATCGATACCAAGTTGGAGCGGGCCATGGATGCGTTGCGCTGTCCCCCCGAAGACCAGCTGGTGAAATACCTTTCGGGAGGAGAACGCCGACGGGTAGCTCTTTGCCGGTTGCTGTTGCAGCAACCCGACATCCTGTTGCTCGACGAACCTACCAACCACCTGGATGCCGAGTCTATCGACTGGTTGGAGCAGCACTTGCAACAATATGCCGGTACGGTCATCGCCATTACCCACGACCGCTATTTCCTCGACCACGTTGCCGGGTGGATTCTCGAACTTGACCGGGGCGAAGGGATTCCATGGAAAGGAAATTACTCCTCCTGGTTGGAGCAAAAAACCAAACGTTTGGAGCTGGAAGAGAAACAGGCCAGCAAGCGGCGTAAAACCCTCGAACGCGAGTTGGAGTGGGTTCGGATGGCTCCTTCGGCCCGCCATGCCAAGGGCAAAGCGCGTCTGAACTCATACGACAAGCTGTTGAACGAAGACCAGAAAGAGCGGGAAGAACGGTTGGAAATATTCATTCCCAACGGGCCTCGTTTAGGCAATAAGGTGATAGAGGCCATCCACGTCTCCAAGGCTTACGGCGATAAATTGCTGTTCGACGATTTGAATTTCATGTTGCCGCCCAACGGCATTGTCGGCGTTATCGGGCCCAACGGCGCCGGAAAAACCACCCTGTTTAAACTCATTATGGGGATGGAACAGTGCGACAAGGGCGTTTTCGAGGTGGGCGAAACGGTCAAGACGGCCTATGTCGATCAGTCGCACAAGGACATCGATCCGAAGAAGAGCGTATATCAGGTTATCTCCGGCGGACAGGAGACCATCCGGATGGGCGGGAAAGAGTTGAATGCCAGAGCCTATCTGTCTCGTTTCAACTTTACCGGTGCCGATCAGGAAAAACTGTGCGGAGTCCTCTCCGGAGGAGAACGTAACCGGTTGCACCTGGCCATGGCGTTGAAAGAGGAGGGGAATGTGCTGTTGCTCGACGAACCTACCAACGACATCGACGTAAACACCCTGCGGGCACTCGAAGAGGGGTTGGAGAATTTTGCCGGATGTGCCGTCATTATTTCGCACGACCGTTGGTTTCTGGACCGTATTTGTACCCATATCCTGGCGTTTGAAGGCGATTCGGAAGTCTTTTATTTCGAGGGCTCCTATTCCGAGTACGAAGAGAACAAACGAAAACGTATGGGCAACGTAGAGCCCAAACGCGTACGTTACCGCAAGTTGATGAACGACTGATACGATAGAGCGTCTTGGGGGAATGAATCCGGTATAATGGATATGAAGAAGAGACCGGATTCCTCTTTTTGACGGCTATATAAGGCTTACTCATTGGGTAATTGCAGAGAGTAAGCCTTTCGTTTGGTTGTTATATTCCGTCAGTTTGATAAAAAACAAGGTTTAAAACTTGCGATTCATAAAAAAAAGGAGATTTTTTCTTACAGAATATTTTGTCGGTACGACTAAACTGTTTAAATTTGCATCGAATTTTTCAGAATAAAGCATTTGACTAATGATTAGCGCTCAACTACATCTAAACAGCCTTTCTGTTATGTTGGCTCTCAACGTCGTCGTGGTCGGGGAGGGAGAAAGGTATGTAGCTGCTTTATGAGATAAATAAAGGATTATATAGTGGTAAAGACCTTTCTCCCGATGTTAGCGAGAAGGTCTTTTCGCTTTTAAATAAGTAGAGATTAATTTATAGTGCGATATGAAAAATCAATTACGCAGTTCGTTCAGTACGCAAGGACGCCGGATGGCCGGAGCCCGAGCTTTGTGGCGTGCAAACGGCATGAAAGAAAATCAGTTGGGGAAACCTATTATAGCCGTTGTCAATTCGTTTACGCAATTTGTACCGGGCCATGTGCATCTGCACCAGATAGGTCAACAGGTAAAAGCCGAAATAGAAAAACTGGGTTGCTTTGCCGCCGAGTTCAATACTATTGCCATTGACGACGGGATCGCCATGGGACACGACGGGATGCTTTACTCCCTGCCTTCGCGCGATTTGATAGCCGATAGCGTAGAGTACATGGTCAATGCCCACAAAGCCGACGCGATGGTGTGCATCAGTAACTGCGACAAGATAACTCCGGGTATGTTGATGGCCGCCATGCGGTTGAACATTCCCGCCGTATTCGTTTCCGGAGGTCCGATGGAAGCGGGTAACTACAACGGACGTTCGCTCGATTTGATCGATACGATGATTGATTCGGCCGATACAACGATACCGGACGAGCAGATCGCCCACATCGAGAATGCAGCCTGTCCCACCTGTGGGTGTTGTTCCGGAATGTTTACCGCAAATTCGATGAACTGTCTGAACGAGGCCCTGGGATTGGCATTGCCCGGAAACGGGACGATTGTGGCCACCCATGAAAACCGCCGGCAACTCTTCAAAGACGCAGCCGCGCTGATTGTAAAGAATACCTATAAGTATTACGAAGAGGGAGACGACAGCGTTCTTCCCCGCAGTATCGCCACCCGGGCAGCCTTTCTCAATTCCATGACATTGGATATTGCCATGGGCGGTTCTACCAATACCGTATTGCACCTGTTGGCCATAGCACAGGAAGCAGGAGCCGATTTCCGGATGGACGACATCGATATGTTGTCGCGGCGCGTACCGTGTCTGTGCAAGGTTGCTCCCAATACCAACAAATACCACATACAGGAGGTGAATCGTGCCGGTGGGATTATCGCTATCCTCGACGAGCTGAACAAAGGCGGGTTGGTCGATACCACCGTCCACCGGGTGGACGGCATGACATTGGCCGAGGCGATCGATCGGTACAGCATAACCAGCCCGAATGTCTGCCCGGAGGCGATACAAAAATACAAGAGTGCCGCCGGCGGGAAGTTCAATCTGGAACTGGGATCTCAAAACACCTATTATCAGGAGCTGGATACCGACCGGGCCGGAGGGTGTATCCGCGATCTCCATCACGCCTATTCCAAGGATGGAGGATTGGCCGTTTTGAAAGGCAACATCGCTCAGGACGGTTGCGTGGTGAAAACGGCCGGCGTAGATGAAAGCATCTGGAAATTTGCCGGTCCGGCCAAAGTCTTTACCTCACAGGAAGCTGCCTGCGAGGGTATCTTGGGCGGGAAAGTGGTGAGCGGCGATGTGGTTGTCATTACCCACGAAGGGCCCAAAGGAGGTCCCGGTATGCAGGAGATGCTTTATCCCACTTCGTATATCAAGTCAAAACATCTGGAAAAAGAGTGTGCGCTTATTACGGACGGACGTTTTTCGGGAGGAACCTCAGGTTTGTCCATCGGGCACATATCCCCCGAAGCCGCGGCCGGTGGTAATATCGGTTTGGTGCAGGAGGGCGACATCATCGAAATCGACATCCCTGCTCGTACCATCCGTGTTCGCCTGAGCGACGAGGAGCTGGCGCAGCGCCGTGCCGCCGAAGAAGCTCGCGGGAAAGAGGCCTTTACTCCGCAAGGACGCGACCGTTACGTTTCAAAAGCCTTGAAGGCCTATGCCAACATGGTCAGTTCAGCCGATAAAGGCGCCGTAAGAATCATCGAGTAATTAAAAAGAAAGGAAAAGAGAATATGTCGAAACAAAAAATCAGTGGTTCGGACGCATTGATCCTCTCCCTGCTGGAAGAGGGCGTAACCACGATATTCGGATACCCGGGGGGACAGATCATCCCGGTGTTCGATCGCCTGTACGATTACAAAGATAGGTTGCATCATATTTTGGTTCGCCACGAACAGGGAGCCACACACGCTGCGCAGGGATATGCCCGTGTATCCGGAAAAGTGGGAGTAGCCCTGTTTACCTCCGGTCCGGCAGCCACCAATGCCATAACCGGATTGGCCGATGCCATGATGGACAGTACCCCCATTGTGGTCATTACCGGGCAAGTCCCTTCGTCCATGCTGGGGACGGATGCCTTTCAAGAGACCGATGTGATGGGGATTACGTTGCCTATCACCAAGTGGGCCTACCAGATTCGCCGTCCCGAAGAGATAGCCGGAGCCGTTGCCCGGGCCTTTTACATTGCCCGTACGGGCCGTCCCGGCCCGGTGGTGCTCGACCTGACCAAGGATGCCCAGGTGGGATTGACCGAGTTTGCGTATAAAAAGTGCAACTATATCCGTAGCTATACCCCTGTACCCAAAATAGAAGAGAGCCAGATAGACAAGGCAGCCGAGCTTATCAACCAGGCAAAAAAGCCGTTGATGCTTATCGGCCAGGGTGTCGTATTGGGCAATGCCGAAAAAGAGGCGATGGCCGTAGCCGAAAAAACCGGTATCCCCATGGCCGCCACTTTACTCGGCTTGTCGGCCATACCCTCCGACTATCCTCTGTACAAGGGGATGTTGGGGATGCACGGCAACATCGGGCCCAACATCAAGACCAACGAGTGCGACGTATTGATTGCCGTCGGGATGCGTTTCGACGACCGGGTTACGGGCGATTTGAATTCTTATGCCAAGCAGGCCAAGATTATCCATTTTGACATAGACGCTTCCGAGTTCAACAAGAATGTCAAAGTGGATGTAACCGTGCTGGGCGATGCCAAGCAATCCTTGACGGCGTTGCTCGACAAAGTAAACCCCAATAACCACCAGGCTTGGATAGACTCCTTTACCCCGTGCGAGCAAACCGAACTCGAAAAGGTGATTATCCCCGAGATAGCCCCTCAAAGCGGCCTGTTGAAAATGGGCGAGGTGGTTCGGCGTGTATCGGAAGCGTCCGGCAACAAGGCCATCCTGGTCACCGATGTGGGACAGAACCAGATGTTCGGTGCCCGTTATTTCAAATTTACCCAAACGCGCAGCATCGTAACCTCGGGCGGATTGGGTACCATGGGATTCGGCTTGCCCGCTGCCATCGGAGCCAAGTTTGCCGCTCCGGAGCGGACCGTCTGCCTGTTTTGCGGCGACGGAGGATTGCAAATGACGATACAGGAGCTGGGTACGATTTTGGAAACCGGCGTAGGTGTAAAAATTATTTTGCTGAACAACAACTACCTGGGGATGGTCCGTCAGTGGCAACAACTGTTCTTCCACCAGCGTTATTCCGAGACCTCCATGGTCAACCCCGATTTTGTCGTGTTGGCATCTGCCTATGGCATCAAAAGCCGTCGGGTAGAGAAACGCGAAGAGCTGGATGCCGCCATCGCCGAAATGTTATCGGACGATGCCCCGTTCCTGTTGGATGTTTGCGTAGAAGAGGCCGGACTGGTATTCCCGATGGTTCCCGCAGGCGGGTGCGTATCGGACATTATGTTGAATCCTTCTGAAAAATATTAAACAGCATTATGGATAAAAAATTATATACGGTTACTGCCTATTCAGAAAACCAGGTAGGTTTGCTGAACCAGATTGCTACCATTTTTACCCGCCGCCGGCTCAATATAGAGAGTTTGTCGGTGTCGGCCTCGGCCATCGAAGGGGTACACAAGTTTACCATCACCACGTACAGCGACGAAGAGACGGTCAGCAAACTGGTCAAGCAGATCGAGAAAAAAGTAGATGTCCTGCGGTCGTTCTATTATTTGGACGATGAGATCATATACCAGGAGGTGGCGCTTTACAAGGTACCTACCAAAAAATTGATGGAGGACAACCGCATTGAAGAGATTGTCCGTTCGCACAGCGCCCGTATTTTGGAAGTCAATCCAGATTTTACGGTGATCGAAAAGTCGGGACACTCCGACGAAACGCAGCGTCTGTTCGAAGAGTTGAGTAAAATAGAGGTCCGCCAATTTGTCCGTTCCGGACGGGTAGCCATCACCAAATCGCCCGTAGAGCACGTCAGCATCTTCCTGCAACAACAGGAAGACCGTCGTTTGAGTATCGACGATTGAACCTCCGAAGTCATGGAAAAGACCGCTCGTTTTACCTATTATATCCAGGCCTCCCAGGGAAATGCCCAGGGAGAGCTCTCCCTGTCGCAACTGGTCAAGTGGATGCTCGATGCCGCCACCTCGCACGCTGAATCGTGGGGAGTGGGATACAGTACCCTCATCCAGGAGAACCGTGTATGGGTATTGGCCCGCCTGGGAGTGGAGATGGATCGCTTCCCGGTCATAGGCGATACCCTTGTCATCGAGACGTGGGTCGAAGGGTACAACCCCCATTTTTCTGCCCGTAATTTCCGCTTTACCGATTTGTCTGGTTCCGTTCTGGGATATGCCCGTACCATTTGGTCGGTCATAGATGTGGAAACCCGGCACTCTGTCGATCTGGGAGAGTTCTGCGATATGAACCGTTTCGTTACCGATAAAGCCTGCCCGATGTCGCCGCTGGCCAAAATACGCGATTTCTCCGAAGGAGAGGTTATCGTTCGTCCGGTACGGTACAGCGATATAGATTTAAACCGGCATGTAAACAGTGTAAAATACATCGAATATATGCAGGATGTATTTCCGCTGCAAACATACGATACGGATCGGATTGCCCGGTTTGAAATAAATTATCTCAATGAAGCGCGTTACGGTATGAATCTAAAACTATTTAACGCTAAAAAATTACAAAATGAATATTTTTTGGCGATAAAAAATGAAGAAAATGAGACTATGTGCAGAGGAAAAGTTATCTTTGCACCTCGAAAAGAAAAAGAATCAATGTTTAACCAACAATAAAAAAGAAAATGGCAATAATTAATTTTGGCGGAGTGGACGAAAATGTCGTAACCCGCGAAGAATTTCCGTTGGAAAAAGCAAGAGAAGTACTGAAAAACGAAACGATAGCCGTTATTGGTTATGGCGTACAAGGACCGGGCCAGAGCCTCAACCTGAGAGATAACGGTTTCAACGTCATCGTAGGCCAACGCAAGGGCGGAAAAACGTGGGACAAGGCCGTTGCCGACGGATGGGTTCCGGGCGAAACGCTTTTTGAAATAGAAGAGGCTTGCCAAAGAGGTACCATTATCCAATACCTGCTCTCCGATGCAGCGCAAATCGAAGTTTGGCCCCGCATCAAACAGTACCTGACACCGGGCAAGGCCCTTTACTTCTCACACGGTTTCGGTATCACCTACAAGGAACGTACCGGCATCATTCCTCCGGCAGACATCGATGTTATCATGGTGGCTCCCAAGGGTTCGGGAACATCGCTCCGTCGTATGTTCCTGCAAGGACGTGGCTTGAATTCCAGCTATGCTATTTTCCAGGATGCTACCGGACGCGCCAAAGACCGCGTTATCGCATTGGGTATCGGCGTAGGTTCAGGATACCTGTTTGAAACCACCTTTAAAAGAGAAGTTTATTCAGACCTGACAGGCGAACGCGGTACGTTGATGGGCGCTATACAAGGTTTGTTGCTGGCCCAATACGAAACGTTGCGTGAACATGGCCATACCCCCTCGGAAGCATTCAACGAAACCGTAGAAGAGCTGACACAGTCGTTGATGCCGCTCTTTGCCGAAAAAGGGATGGACTGGATGTATGCCAACTGTTCTACCACCGCACAACGCGGAGCGTTGGACTGGATGGGCCCCTTCCACGATGCCACCAAACCCGTATTTGAAAAATTGTACAACGAAGTAGCTTGCGGTAACGAAGCACAACGCTCTATCGACACCAACAGCAAACCCAATTACCGCGAAGGATTGGAAAAAGAGCTGGCTGCTTTGCGTGAAAGCGAAATGTGGCGTGCCGGAGCCGTTGTCCGCAAACTTCGTCCCGAAAACAATTAATCTGTTGTAAGAACAAATTATCTGTTTTTTCATATTATTTTTTAGCCCTGTCGTTCTTTTCGGCAGGGCTTTTTTGCGGTCCGTTAAATTGAATCTATTCCATGAACAATCCTTTTAGGAATCACGTTTACATAGCAGTAAAAAGTTTCCGGTATGAAAACATGGATAGAGCGGGTAGGAGTTTTGTTGTATAAAACGCCCCGTAACAAGGTAACCTCTTCTACACGGTTCAAGGACCTGGAAGAGTGGAATCTCTGGTTTGCATCATCGTTGCTGGCCAGTATAAAAGAAGAGTACGACGTTCAACTGAATGGCTCCGATTTGCAGCGGGCGGAGACCTTTGGCGAACTGTTCGGTATCATAGAAACATATACATCATCATCTCTTCCTTGCCTGCCACTCTTCCGATAGAAGCAGGATCGGGCAGGAGAGAAGCAAAACCCTATAAACAGATGCCCACGATAGATCTATCCCCAGCACATACGACTTTAACTGCCGGTCAGTCTCCGGCAGTATCGGTCGTTGTGTATATCCGGCAGAACGATCCGGCTTTTTTGGAACGTAGCCTGGACAGTATTTTATCGCAGCAGACCGGTTTCCCGTTTGACATCATCCTTTTGGGCGATTCTCGTACAGCAGAATCCGTAGAAGATATCGGACGGGAGTATGCCGCCATCTATCCCGAAAAAGTTGTATTTTATCCATTTCCCCGCCGGGTAGGATATGTACCGTTTTTCCCCTATAACATAACGGTTGACTCTCCCTATATCGTTTTGTGCAGCGACAAGGAGCAATGGATCGATACCGGGAAGTTGCAGGAACAGTACGATTTTTTGCAGACACATCCCACGTATGCCGTTTGTCTGCACCGGATAACCTTTTTGTACGGCGATGGCAATATGTCGGCCAGTTCGTACGATTCATTCGGGCGGGATACCCTCTTTTCTGTCGGGGAGCTATCCCGGTTGCTGCTGTATCGGTCTGCCATGTTCCGGATAAGACAATACCCCTATCACGTTCATTTCATGGTATATCAGAAAGAGGGCATCGGCCTGTTTGCCCGACAGGCGGTATCCGGCAGACTGAAAATTCTTCCCGAAACGGTTTCGGACGTTCTGCTGGATGTCGGCGAACGCATGGAGGAGGTGAATCATCGTACGAAAATATATCTTATTTATTCAAGATGATTTATGATAAGACATAGAGTATGAGTGAGTAGTAGAAAAACTGGCCGATATGAATCTGTTGTTGTTGAAAAATAAAAGACCGGCAACGCAGCATATAGGTTAAAAATAACATCTTGTTAAAAGATGGGAAATTAAAAATAAGATTGAGTATGAGAAAAATCGTTGTATGGATGTTTGTATCCATTCTGGCGGTAAGCCTTGGCTGCAAAGGGAAAAATGTAACATTCGACAGTTCAGAGCTGTTGGGCTCGTGGAATGCGATAGAGTTGAAAATAGCAGGCAATTCAGTCAAAATGCCAGAACAGGAACCGGAAGTGGTATTTTCGGATAGTAATCGGCTTTCCGGATTTGCCGGATGTAACCGTTTCTTTGGTACATACCAGATTAAAGATGGACGGTTGCAGATACAACCGGGTGGAATGACTATGGCTTTTTGTCCGGATATGGAGTTTGAAAGTTTGTTTATGAATACGCTGGCTACCGTTTCCCAGGCACGCATTTATGATTCGCAGCTGGAATTGTCCACTGCATCGGGTGATACCGTTTTGGTTTTCTCGGCATTTCGGAATGTAGGTGTGGCAGAAGGGGAGCATGGGTGTAATCAGGCTGCCGGTTATACCTGGTCAGATGTCCGACAAGAGTGCATCCGCCTTTTCGATTCAGGCGTTCGGTTGAATCCCATTATTCGGGATACAACTTCGGCCGTATTTTCGGCATTTCTTGTCTTCTCGCCCGACTCTTCGCAGGTCGAGCTCTTTTTACCCAATGAGCAGGAGCATCCGATATTGGACAGAAGAAAGTTGCCCGACGGTACCTTTGCTTGGAACCAACTGGACGACGATACGCCCAATGTACGCCGAATCGATGGCTCGTGGACGGTCTCCCGTAGAGGCGTACTGCTGTATCAGGAGGATAAGCCCATACACGCGGTTTATGTGGGGGGAGATGGAAAGACTCGCCGATTGTATCAGGTAGAAGCAACCTTCTATCCGGGAGACGAAAAGGTTATCTTGCAATATGACGATCAAACGTTCGAGTTGTCTCAACAAATCTCAGGGTCGGGTTTCCGGTATGAAGCAGGTGACATCTCCTTGGTTGGAAAAGGCCAGGACGCGACGCTGGTTCTGGGTGATAGTTTAACCTTGAAGTTGACAGAACGAAAGTAGTAAAAAAACATATTTTCGGAGAAATAAAGCACGCGGTTCCAAAAAGATATTCGGAGCCGCGTGCTTTGTTTACAATACGGATTGTTTATTCAAAAAATATCTGGTTAAAAAGAAACCGAAACCGTTTCGTAATTGGATTGCGGGATGTCATATCCGTCCCGGCGTGCTTTGATACGCGTTTCGCGCATTTCCCGTTGAGCCTTTCTCAGGTTTTGTTTCATACCCGTGTAACTGACTGAACCCCAAGTGCCGTTGGCAGAACCCCGAACATCTTCTCCATTCTTTTTCTCTCTTGTCCCTAACAGGGTAAGGCTTTCGTAGCAGGATTTTGCGTTCCGTTCCCAGCGGTCGTAAATGGATTTATAGGTTTCGTACGGAAGTTTGTTATTATCGGATGCGGATGAAACGGTTTGCACATCGCCGTTGTCTGCTGCGTATGCAGCTGCCGAGTAGTCGTTGTTGGTATTGATGGCTGTCGTACCGGAGCTTGCCGAAATGGCTTGCCCTACTTCGGCGATGGCTTGCCCGATCTGCTGAACCATTTCCAGCCGGTGGGCACGTTTGATGTTTTTCAGGTTTTCTGCCGCATTTGCATTACCCAAGGCTTGTGCCTTTTGATAATAGGCAATGGCGTTTTGTTCGTCGTTCAGCGTCATATAGAGGGCCCCCACGTTATTCAGTACGGTGCCTCGGTCGCTGTTGCTTTCGCATAAGGCTAAACACAGCATATAGCGGTCGTATTTTTGTTGGGCCTCCTGGTCAGGAGTGTCGTAAGCAATCTGGAATGCTTGGTCTACGATGCGCGGATTCTCCTGCCCGTCGGCCGAGAGGGTCGTGGTAAATCCGGCCAGTTTTGCCGTAATCTGGTTGTCGGAGGTGTAGTTGTCTATATCGTCGTACCCTTTTGAAGAGACCACCTTCCCCGTAGCGGCATTTATCAGGAAATATTTTCCCCCTTTCATGGCTACGCTGGTCTGGTTGTTCGGCAGGAAAATCGAGGAGTATTCGATGGGCGTCAAGATTGATCCGGAGACGCTCATCAATCCCGACACTTCACCTTTCTGTGCCAACAGAATGTGGTTGCCATCTTCGGATGCCCGCCAGATGTTGATGTCGTCATATTCGCACTGGACGATTTCCGTTCCCACGGCATCGGCAATACCCATTTTCCCGAGGGTATCGGTGAGCAGGTAAGAAAACCCGAGCGGAATAATTTCGGCGTAAGGTATTCCTACCTGTTGGTCGCCGTTGAAAAATGCCATACGTCCCATCCTTTTTGTTTCATCGGAGCTTTTCTGACCTTTTCCCTTTGACTGCTTCTTTGAGGAGACGGCCGGTTTCAACTCTTTGACAGCCAGTGTTCCTGCTGACTGTGCAATGTTATCCAAGGTTTGAGGGTGTACCTCGGCCAATTGGCTGTTTGCGGTTGCGATTTCGGTATATGGAGGGATCAGGCGATCGGCTACCGACTCTTTGAACGCCTCGAAGTTGGTGGTAAACAGGGGGAGAAAAGCCTTCTTGTAATACCGTGAGGTCCCTTTGTAGAGTTTGTAACTGTCTTTGAAGGTACAGGGGACTACGGTATTCCCCAAGAGGTCGAGCACTCCGAATTTACCGGTTGAGGCATCTTTGGCTTTCAGAATCCATTGAAAGTGATCGGAGGTAATGTTGTCTTTATCACACTTTTTGTATCCGATAGCATAGTAGTAATCTTCGGTATGCAGTTCGGAGTAGTTGGCCGGAATGACGTCGTTGCCCTTAACGTCGCAGATTCCTTTATTCCCGTTTTCCGAGAACCAGAAAAAGAATACCTCCCTTGCCGGATTACCGGGGAGTTGCATGTTCGATAAAGCCAGACTCTCAAATTTTCGGTCGGAGATATGGTTGAAGTTGGCGTCCAGAATGTAGTATGATCCGTCGCTCTCTTTTCCCCAATAGATGTCGCCGGAACGTTTCAGGTCTGCAAAATCGGGCGAAATCTTTTTCTCGTTCAGGTCTATGGCATAAAAGGTATCTCCCTCCTTTACAACGGCAATTCCGTGAAAGAAGCTGGTGGCATCGTCGTAACGGGGTTGAATGACAAATCCTCCCGAGGTGTTGATATATCCGTATTTCCCTTGGTAGCGGACCAGTGCAACCGGGTTGTTCATGCTTAAAAAAGAGTAGGCAAAATCGTAAATCGGAGGAATTACCCACTGCGAGCTTCCCTCAGCTACATAACCGTATTTGTTGTTCCCATCCGATTTACTTCTTAATGATTGGGCATGGTTGGGGGATACGTAACAGAAAGAGAGAACGAAGGCCACTAAAATGGTCCGGATGGCTTGTGTTGATAATCCTTTTCCGGACCGGAAAGGAGACAATGAAAATTTCATAATGGATACTGTTTGTTTTGTTTTTATTCTGGGCGGTTGTGTTTTGTGTCCCATTTTTACTATGAGGGATGGGTTTATTTTATAGAATAAAATAAAACATTAAAACAGTGCAAAGGTAGAAATTTTATTTGAGAAATATCGGTTTGTACTCGTTATTTATATTTATGCAGGAAGATTGTTGTAAAGAAAGAATTAGCGGATTCTGTCTTTTTGGTAAAGAGCATCGACCATTCGTTTGTAATAAGTATAAAGCTCCTTCCATCGGTAATAGGGTTGAATGTCGGAGGTAACCGGCAGGAATACTTCCTGTTCGTTAAGCAGTACCTTTACAATAATTTCGTTTGAATCGTTGCGGTAAAATATCCATTGGATATTTGCCGCCATGGGAGCGATGCCGAAGTCTTGCCACGAAGCAGCCACTTGCCGAAGATTGTCTATCCGGGCCGAGGCCTGTGGAATACCCAACAGAGCAGCAAAGGGAATCAGCGTTTCGGCATGGGCGAATCGGATATCGGCACATATCCCGTCGGTCTCGATGGCCTGTTGGGCCGTAATCAGGAAATCTTCTAACAGCGGTGCGGCAATATCTACCGGTAACCCTTGTCCGATGGTTGAGGGCCCTTTGAGCAGGTATTGCCTGAGGTTGTTGTTTTCCCAGAACCGTCGGGCGTCCTGTATCGGAAAAATATCTTCCATCGGAAACTCGATGTCCATGTCCGGAAGGATGGCATAGATTTGAAAAAGTTTGTTTGAGAAATCTATCAGGGAGTCATTCGATACCGCAAAACCGGGGATGAAAAGACTCTTTTGTACCTGTGCCACCGAAGAGTTTTGGTGAACGAAAGAATTATATACGTTTTCCCATCCACCTCTTTCCTTGTACGCGTTATAGGCTGGATTGCAATCGAAAAAGCGTAGAATGGAGTCGAACTTTGTGCCGGATTCACTGTGGATGATCAGGGTCGGGTTCAAACTTTTCAACTCAGCGATAAAACTTTCCATGCTTTCGATACAGCGGTGTACGTTGGTCGAGATACTGAAAATGGTCATGGAATCACCCCGTACCGGGTCAAAAACAGCCGGATAGTTGGTTATCATCCTTCGGGCTATGTTGCGTTGTTCCTCTTTCCCCAAGGCGGTAAGCTCTCCCCATCGATCTTCCGACAGGACGGAAAGTTCAGTTAAAAAAGAGTCTATCTCTGCCCCTCGTGCCGTTAGCCTATTTTGCTGTTTGGCGCTGTGTAGAATCTTCAAGACCTGGGTTATTTTGGAAGCAGAGCTGAGATACCGCGCTCCGTGCCGTCCTACATGATTGATATAAAACGGCGAATATCCGGCCGGGGGGGCGCTTTGTTTCCTGGGTTGGTAAGCGTATGGCATGGCCGTGCCGGAACATTGCAGCCGCGATATGCGTTCAATCGGAATGTTGTTTTGTGCCAGTGGCTGAGAGTAGGCAGGTATTCCCACCAGGCAACAGACCAGGATAACACCCAAGTATATGTTGATACCTTTCATTTTATGGGAGCGTTTGTTTTGACGGTTTACAATGAAAAATGGTGGAGTTATTTCTCAACCGGCCGTAAATATAAACAAAATTCAGGCGAAAAAAGATCTATTTTTTCCTTCATTAAAATTAAACCAAGAGCGGAATTTTTTGTCACATATTCCGGTATTACTATGTTGAAATATTAAGATATAAAAAACGCTGATTCTGTAATAAAAAAAATTATGGCACAAAATGTAACTCTTTCAGATCCAGAGCATCGAATAAAGATGTTAGATGCGTTAAGAGGGTTTGCCCTGTTGGGAATATTGTTAGTACATATTTATCAGCATTTCGGAATATTTTCATTCGGAATGATGGGGCAGGGAGAAGAATCCTCTTTCCCGATGTTTGATTCTGCGGTACAGTGGTTGTCCCAGCATGTCATGACAGGAAAGTTCATTAATATTTTTGCCTTTTTGTTCGGATTGAGTTTCTTTATCCAAATGGATAGGGCCGCCCAAAAAGGCGAAGATTTTAGCAGGCGCTTTTTGTGGCGTATGTTGTTTCTTTTTGTTATCGGGATTATCGGCGATTGTTTCTATCCAGGCGACGTATTGGCTATTTATGCCGTTTTCGGAATGATTATTCTTCTTTTGTTCCGGTTTAAGAACAAAGTCTTGATGATAATTGTGGCCCTTTTACTGTTGGGAGTGCCTCGTATGCTGATCTCCGCGTATGAAGGGGTAACAAAGACAGAACAGGCAGACAATGAGCAAAATATGCCCGATTTTGGTACGCCTGGAATGAGTCCGGAATTTCCAGGCGGACCGATGCCGGAAGGGGTTCCGATGCCGGCAGAAGGAGGAATCTCTCCTGCTGCCACAGAGGGCTCAGTACCGAAACAGGCAACACCTCCTTCCGGAGCGGCAGTTCCGGCTAACGGAGTACAATCAGGAGCACAAGCTGGACCAGGAAATGCAGACGGAGCACAACCGGGAGGAAACCGTCAGCAAGGTGGACAAATGGCTGTTGGCCAGAATCGTGGTCAGATGGCAGGTGTACAATCAGGCGGAAACCGTCAGCAAGCCAGGCAAATGGCTGCTGGCCAGAATCGCGGTCAGATGGCAGGTGTACAATCAGGTGGAAACCGTCAGCAAGCCAGGCAAATGGCTGCCGGCCAGAATCGCGCTCAGATGGCAGGCGCTCAGTGGGGCGGAAACCGTCAGCAAGGCGGACAAATGGCTGCCGGTCAGAATCGCGGCCGGATGGCTGGTGTACAACAGGGCGATAACCGTCAGCAGAGACGTAATTGGGCAGCAGGCGATTCAATAAGACAACGATTTCCGGTGGATACCACGCAGGCTGGGCGCGAAGCCAGAAGAGCTCGGAGACAACAGGCTTTTGCCGAAGGCGGACAAGGTCGTTTTGAACGGATGGACTCTTTACGCCGACATCGGTTTGCCGGGGATTCGCTGGCATTTGACAGTATGCGAGGAAATTGGAATCGCCAAGGATGGGACCGTGGAAACCGGGATCGTGCAGACCGGCCTGATTTTAGGCATGGAGGACCAGACTCATTCCCGGGTTTTGAAAGAGAAAAGCCCTCTTTCGTAAAATCGGTTTATTATAATTTGACAGGGGGCGTTAAAATGAAACTGAAATCCCAGTTCGGTTCATTCGGACAAGGTTACATGACATTGGCCCTGTTTATCTTGGGATTGGTTATCGGGCGTTCTCGTTTCTTTGAGGAGGCTCAAACCCGGAAAGGCCGTAATATGGTTATTTTTGGAGGATTTGTAGTCGCTTTGCTGGCATTGAGATATATCATGTCGTTATTTACACCATCAGAAGCCTCTCCGGCAGTGGGTGGTGGTAGTGAGCAATCACCCTCTTATTTCCTGTTTGCCCTGGAAAATATCCAGACCGTATTGTTCTCGGGAGCATTGGCAATGGGCTTTATCGTTCTTTATCAAATGAAAGGTATCGGTAAATGCTTGGATCTGATGACTCCTTATGGCCGAATGGGATTAACCAATTACGAATTCCAGAATATTATCGGATCTATTCTCTTCTCGATGTGGGGATTGAGTGCCTTGTTCGGCGGATGGAGTGCCGGACAGTTGTTTATTCTCGGGTTGGTTATTTATGCCGTACAGATTCTTATCAGTAAATATTGGTTGAAATATTAT
>DVNA01000015.1 GCA_018714665.1 Candidatus Gallibacteroides avistercoris
TAAATTGGGGACCATTTTACTTCCTACCAGTTTCTGGCGTCTTGGTTTCGCATTCCATACTCCCACTTTTTATGACATGACCTATGATTATGGAGCTGGTGTAGATTTCTACGGGATCGATTATGATACTCAGGGGAACCTTGTATCGGGCAATGCCTCCACTCCGACAGGAAGATACAACTATTCCCTCCAAACCCCATGGCGTTTTCTGGCAAGTACTGCATTCGTTATCGGGAAAAAAGGAATTATCAGCTTCGATTACGAATATACCGGCTATCAAAAGATGGAGTTGAACGACGACTATTTCGGGTATCCGGATGAAAACAGCTGGATAAAAGAGGATATGAAAGCAGGGCATACTTTCAAAATTGGCGGAGAATTACGTGTTACTCCCCAACTCAGTGTAAGAGCAGGATACGCCAACCAATTATCCCCTATCAAGGCAAAAGTTTTGGATCACCCGATAGAAATAGCCTCCACAGAGGGCGTTACAACCCAATATTATTTGGATAGAGGTACCCAATATTATACTTTGGGATTGGGATATAGATTTGGTCGGTTCTATACAGACGCCGCTTATGTACACCGAAACAACGACAGTTATCTGTACGCTTTCTCCCCGTTGTTCAGCGGCGACACACAAATTATTTTTCCGGAAAGAGCAAACCTGAAAACAAAAACAAACTCTTTCCTATTTACACTCGGATATAAATTCTAACAGACAAAAAACATCCAATCCAAAATCCGGGAAGAGTCTCATTACAA
This sequence comes from Candidatus Gallibacteroides avistercoris, assembly GCA_018714665.1. Taxonomy (GTDB): domain Bacteria; phylum Bacteroidota; class Bacteroidia; order Bacteroidales; family CHK158-818; genus Gallibacteroides; species Gallibacteroides avistercoris. The sequence continues at coordinate 766 of DVNA01000015.1, forward strand.
CTATCTTCCCGGATTCTTTTTATATAATAGTTATTCCCAAACAGTGACAATCGATCCATTCCCAACAAAAAACACATTCTCTTTTTACATCAACATATCATTCTGACAATACAAATTCTACACATCTATCCTATTTTACAGATACACGATTTATTTTCCTTCCATAATTTTCGCAGATGGATATAAATGATTATTTTTACAAGGTGAATGTTATGGATGAAACAAATCGTTTTATCTTCGAAAACAAACAAAACAATTATGATTTACAGGTTTTTAATTTTATCAGACGAGGTTGATAATTTTTCAAGGGAAATCACAATCGATTCGGAAGCTACATTTTTAGATTTACAAAATGTCATTCTCGATTCGGTCAATTATACAAAAGACCAAATTACCTCTTTCTTTATTTGCGATGAAGATTGGGAAAAAAAGACGGAGATCTCCTTGATCGAAATGGATACCAGTTCGGATGTCGATTCTTGGGTTATGGACCGGACCCGACTCAGCGAGCTGTTGGATGAAGAAAAACAACGTTTGCTTTTTGTCTTTGACAATCTGACAGAAAGAGCCTTTTTTATGGAGCTTCGGGAAATGATTCCGGGTAAGAATTTAGAGAAACCCGTATGTATTAAATCTGTTGGACAGGCACCCGCGCAAACCATCTCATTTGATGATTTTGAAAAAAACAACACAGGGGCAGACCTGCTGGACGAAAGTTTCTACGGCGACGAAGAATTCGACCCGGCAGAATTGGATGAAGAAGGATTCAACGATATGGATATGAGCAACGACGACTCCTTCAACGACCGCTATTAACCACCCAATCCCGATATTTTTATACAAAGCTGATATTGTCTCAATGTCAGCTTTATTTATAAAATTCCCGACAAATATGAAATACGACAACAAAGCCTTTCTGTTCGATTTAGACGGTGTAATAATCGATTCCGAACCCTGTTATGACCAATTCTGGAACAATGCCGTTCAGAAATACCGTATCCCGATAGAAAATTTTCCAGCTATTATCAAAGGAAATACGTTAAAAGCAATTCTTGAAAAATATTTTTACGATTACCCAGTCGAAATACAACAGCAAATCAAACAAGAATGTTCCGATTTTGAACAAACCATGGATTATCCTCCCATACCGGGAGCCTTAACATTTATCGGACAACTGAAAGGGAGCGGATACCCAATAGCATTAGTAACCAGTTCTGACAGCAAAAAGGTAGAATCCGTTATTTCCCGTTTAAAATTAGAAAACTTTTTCGATTCCATTGTCACCGCCGACAGAATCTCCGTAGGAAAACCTCATCCGGAATGTTATCTGCTCGCCGCACAAGATTTAAAAAAAGAGCCCTCTGATTGCATCGTATTTGAAGACTCTTTCGCCGGACTCGAAGCCGCCCGCAGAGCCCACATGAAGATTGTCGCTCTATCAACGACCAATCCCCCGGAACAATTACAAGGAAAAGCAAATCTTGTGATTCCAAATTTTGATGGCGTACAAATACAAAGTATCGTCTCGCAGGTGTATCGGTCCTAAATAACCCCGCTGAACAATTACGACATTTTTCACATATAGAAGCAAATATGCAAAACTTTCTTAACTGATAGAAAAAATATTGAGCACTATATGTTATATAACATATAACGTTCGTATATTTGCAATGTGTTTTTCATAGTATTAGATTTAAGGTTAACAGAGATTGGTTGTCGTGATGACAACCATTTCTTTTTTATACGAGTTATATCCTCTCTTTTTACCCAATAAACTATACCCCCGCCCACTTGGCATAGCACAAGCCAATGCAGACTAAAACTGTAAAAATAAACAGATTACGAGCTGTCATACCCAAAACAGGATTTAGATCAACTCCTCTCCTTTTAACCAATTTATTCCAGGTTGAGAGGTGAAAGATCACATATATGAGCGGCACAAAAAAGAGAAAATCTTTTTCCCATACAAAAGAGGTCAATACAATGGCGATTATTCCGTTAAAAAGATAAGTCCACTTGGCCCAATTACGCCCCAACAACACGACCGTTGTCCGTTTACCGGATATCTTATCCGCCTCCATATCCCGGTAATTATTGACCAACAACACGTTTACCGACAGTAACCCGATGGCGGCTCCTCCCGCAATAACAGGAACATTTATTTGCCCGGCCTGAATGAAATAGGTTAAGCCGACGGCTACCAATCCGAAAAAGATAAAAACGGTAACGTCTCCCAACCCGTGATAAGCCAACGGATAAGGGCCGGCAGAATAGGCCATGGCAAACAACGCAATCAATACCCCGGCAATAATCAACCACCATCCGCCGTAATAGATCAACGTACTACCGATGGCACACGCCAGAAACAAGGTAAAAGTTGTTGCTTTCAACATCTTTTGAGGAGAAATATCTCCCGAAGCAACTGCTCGCCGAGGCCCTACCCGGTCACTCCTGTCCGCTCCTTTCTTATAATCAAAATAATCATTGGCAAAATTGGAGGCAATTTGTGCCAACAGTGCAAATACAACACATACCGAGACTATTACGGGATGGAACACATCAAAATACCACGCGTATGCCGCCGCCACGACTACCGGACCCACAGAAACCGGCAAAGTTCGGGGACGCGCCGCGTCAATCCATAGTTTCAACATATAAATTCATGTAATTACGATAACCCGAAACATTTTTGTATCGCCTTACGGATACGACGGGCATCTTCTTTATTTTCTTTTAAAACAGATATGATAAAGCTCAAATATTTTTCTTTGCTTGCCAAACCGCACAACTGCATCACCCGACTTTGGGGCAACATTCCTTTCTGATTGTAAACACGCAAAACAGCTTCATAGTTTTCATCTGCTATATATTGTCTGAATTCCTGACAGATGGCATTATATACACCACAGCAGTCTATATTATCTGTCAGGGTATCTATATGTTCAGACAACTCTTCTATACTGGACAGACGACGGTCAATCATATACTCCAACTCTCGCCTTATACGATGCCGAGTATGTAATAGGGCCTGCGATTCAACATCCTTATTAAACAACAAAAGGACATTCTTTTTTACTGAATCGAAAACAGAAGCCTCATCCTGCAACATTCTGCGAGCAACGGTCTTCACCACATCTTCCAGCATCAACAGGTTTTCAACCTCTGCTACATCCGGAACATAGATATTCCGCGTACGCAAATAATCTATCTCCTGCTGTGTACGCCGGTCTCTATCAACAATGCCCTTTGAATCCAGATGATGGAACAGTTTCATCTCATTAAAAGCTTTGGTTGTCTCTATAACCTTGGTGCAACCTCCCAACGGTTTGACTGTATAGTTCGGAAAGATATAAGGATATAATTTAACATCAATACTGGAATAATCCGTACCTTCGATAAACAATACAGGCTTACGACTTCCCAACAATTCCAGGTATATTTCCTCGGGCAATAGGTCTGAACCTCCTATCAGTTCATAATCAAAAGAGCGATTTACAATGTCGAACGACTTGACCCATACCCGAATACTGTCATCGCGAGAAGAAGAAAACTCAATATCATGCGTCATATAAACAAACACACAATCTTGTCGCAGTTGTTCTATCTTATTCCATATCACATTCATAATAGACCGGTGCAAATAGATTTCCGGGTCTTCGACTAAAATAATGGCTTGTTCAGGAGCATACAAAGCCGATGCTATCAAATAAAAAGCCACCTTTTCTCCCTGGCTCATCTCCAACGCATTATACGAACCGGAATGATCGGCGTTCAGAACAAAAAGTTTTTCGCCCTCCCTTTTCAGGCGACTGTGCGGGAACAGCTCTTCCCATACTTTCTGGGTTTTATCCAATTTTGTCTTCGAGGGCCGAGCCGACTTGTTCGCAACCAACTTGTTTTTCAACGCTATAAGACTCTCAAACTCCTCATGTTGAAGCAGGTATAACAATTGTTCAAACTCGGTGATATAGGGAGAAACGCCTATGGATGTATCCATCAATTGTCTGTCGGCCATACGACCTAAATACAATTTCGATACACTGCCCGATACCGACGGCTGGTTGAGTTTAATGTTCAACGCACTTTCTGCCGACATACGAAAAGATCGTTCCGGATACGAAAGTTCTATTTCCTGTCCAAAACGACTTTTCCCGGCCCCGTTGGCTCCTATGACAACAATGCTTTTGGGAGAACTCAATACAATCCCCTCCTTTTTATTCCCTCGTTTGGGCAACGTTATTTCCATAATACAACCTGGATGGATATTAGCACTATTCAAATGTACATATTTCTGGTTTTATATCCTGCAAAATTCTCTGTTTTTTTATTTTTTATATTGCTGAAAAACGCCAGCCTACCTCCTTGCCCACTGATAATTGTTCTTAAAACAGGCCCGTTCTTCTCATTTTTTAGTATAACTCGTCTAAAAGAAGATGTTAAATAAAACAGATTTTTCGTACCTTTGAAAACCTAAAAAAGAATACTCACATAAAAACTTATAAATATGTTTTCTGGAATTGTAGAAGAAGCAGCTACTATTGTTGCCCTAAAACCGGATCAAGGGAATTTGCACATCACCATGCAATGTTCTTTCACCAATGAGTTGAAAATAGACCAAAGCATTGCTCATAACGGCGTATGCTTAACGGTTGTCAGCATAGACGGAGAAACATTTACCACGACAGCTATCAAAGAGACGCTGGAACGGAGCAATCTGGGATTACTAAAAGCGGGAGACAAAGTAAATCTGGAAAGAAGCATGTTGATGAACGGACGTTTGGATGGACACATCGTACAAGGGCATGTAGATATGACAGCTCGTTGTACAGAACGTAAAGAAGCAGACGGAAGTTGGTACTATACCTTTGAATATGCCTTTGACAAGGAAAAAGCCAAACAAGGGTACATGACCGTCGAAAAAGGATCGGTTACCGTAAACGGAGTCAGTCTGACAGTATGTAACTCAAAAGACAATAGTTTTCAGGTGGCCATCATACCTTTTACGTTTGAACATACTAATTTTCATCAAATAGATAAAGGTTCTGTCGTCAATCTGGAATTCGACATTATCGGCAAATACATCAGCAAGATGATGAAATATACGCTGTAATACATTCTGTTATGGATTTCTTAGATTTTGTATCGTCCCGGCAAAGCGACCGGGCTTTTGACGCAACCCGTCCTGTCGAAAAAGAGAAACTCGATCGTATCCTGGCCGCAGCCCGATTAGCTCCATCGGCATGTAATTCGCAACCATGGAAATTCATTGTCATAGATGATCCAGAGATAAAAAACCGTGTAGCCGACGCCACCGCCAACCGGATACTCAGCATCAACCATTTTACCAAACAAGCGCCAATACACATCGTTATTGTGGAAGAACAGGCTAACCTATCGGCCGGATTTGGCGGTTGGGTAAAAAACAAGCATTTTCCGCACATCGACATCGGAATTGTTGCTGCGCATATCTGTTTAGCCGCTCATGCAGAAGGGTTAGGTTCGTGTATTTTGGG
>DVNA01000125.1 GCA_018714665.1 Candidatus Gallibacteroides avistercoris
CGGGAGATACCCTCAATGTAATAGCTCCGTTGGGAAATACTTTCTCCATTCCGCAACCAACCTCTACAAAGCTTCTTTTAATCGGAGGAGGTGTAGGAACTGCTCCCATGTTATATTTGGGTAGTTATTTAAAAGAGAAAGGATTTTCACCGATATTTTTATTGGGGGCGCGCTCAGCAAACGATGTATTGCAACTGGAAGACTTTCGGAAATTCGGCGACGTATATATCACCACCGAAGACGGCTCATTAGGAGAAAAAGGGTATGTAACCCAACACTCTTTATTAGAGAACGGAGAATTCGACCAGATTTATACCTGCGGCCCGAAACCCATGATGATGGGTGTTGCCGCTTATGCCCAAAAACGAAACATCCCTTGTGAGGTATCTTTGGAAAACACCATGGCTTGCGGTGTAGGAGCCTGTCTGTGTTGTGTGGAAAAAACAACAGAAGGACACGTTTGCGTATGTAAAGAAGGACCTGTATTCAATATAGAAAAATTGACATGGCAGATTTAAAAACCAATATCGGGAATTTAATCTTAAAAAATCCCGTCATGACTGCATCCGGCACATTCGGATACGGTGAAGAATTTGAAGATTTTATAGACATATCCCTACTGGGTGGAATCATTGTAAAAGGAACAACCTTGAACCATCGGGAAGGGAATCCCTATCCCCGAATGGCCGAGACTCCATCGGGGATGTTAAATGCCGTAGGATTACAAAACAAAGGGGTAGATTATTTTATAGAACATATCTACCCGAGAATATCCAAGATCAACACCCACATAATTGTAAACGTTTCAGGTGCTTGTGTAGAAGACTACGTGGCAACCGCGCAAAAAATAGCGACCCTGGAACATATCCCGGCAATCGAATTGAACATCTCTTGTCCCAATGTAAAAGAGGGAGGAATGGCATTCGGTACTTCATGCCAGAGTGCATCCAAAGTAGTCAAAGCTGTACGGGAGGTATATCCTAAAACACTGATCGTAAAACTCTCTCCCAACGTTACCGATATTACGGAAATAGCCAAAGCCGTAGAGGACGAAGGAGCCGACAGTGTATCACTTATCAATACGATACTGGGAATGGCTATCAACGCCGAAAAGAGAATACCAGTCTTATCAACCGTTACTGGCGGATTGTCCGGCCCTTGCGTAAAGCCGATCGCTTTACGAATGGTATGGCAGGTATATCATGCCGTTAAAATTCCGATAATTGGCTTGGGCGGGATTATGAACGCAACAGATGCCATTGAGTTTATGCTGGCCGGAGCCTCTGCCATACAGATAGGTACAGCCAATTTCATAGATCCGGCTATAACCGTTAAGGTGGTAAATGGTATAAACGAATATCTGGATCGTCAAGGATGCCGCTCTGTACAAGAGATTATCGGAGCGTTACGGGTGTAATTGTACCTTACCGGACATCTGTTTTTCAAAATATTTACAATACTCTTTCAAGCCACAGTCCAAGCATTGCGGCTTACGGGCGGTACATACATACCTGCCATGTAAAATAAGCCAATGATGCGCTTTGGGCAACAGGGGGCCTGGAATATGCTTAACCAATGTCCGTTCTGTTTCCAGAGGCGTTTTTGAGTTCGTTGTCAGGCCAATTCTATTGGAAACCCGAAAGACATGAGTATCCACGGCCATCGCCTCTTTATTAAATACGACAGAAGCGACAACATTGGCCGTTTTACGCCCTACTCCGGGTAGTTTTTGCAAGTCCTTAACATCGGAAGGGACCTTCCCTCCGAACGTTTCTACCAACATCTTGGCCATACCTACCTGATAACGGGCTTTACTATTCGGATACGAGATCGTACGGATATACTCAAACACCTCATCTTGTGAAGAGGCTGCTAAAACCTCCGGTGTAGGAAACGCCCGAAAAAGAGCAGGTGTTACCATATTCACTCGTTTATCTGTACACTGTGCCGATAATATTACAGAGATGAGCAACTGAAACGGCGATTCATAATGAAGTTCTGTTTCTGCTATCGGCATATTGACCGAGAACCATTCTATTATCCTCCTATAACGTTCTTCCTTTTTCATAACATCCTGTAACTTTCGTATCTTTATCGATAAAAAAAGACTGTCTAGCACATCGGAGACAGTCTTTTATATGAAAAATATCTTTTACCTTAATGAGCTGCCTCAAATTGTTGCAGGAATCGTTGGTCATTCTCTGAGAACATCCGTAAATCTTTTACCTGGTATTTCAAATTGGTAACGCGTTCAATTCCCATACCCAAAGCATATCCTGAATAGATTGAACTATCTATACCACACGCATCCAGAACATTCGGATCTACCATGCCGCAACCTAAAATTTCCACCCATCCGGTATATTTACAGAAAGGACACCCTTTCCCTCCGCATAAGTTACAAGAGATATCCATTTCGGCCGAAGGTTCGGTAAATGGGAAATACGACGGGCGCAAGCGTATCTTGGTATCTGTCCCGAACATCTCCTTGGCAAAAAAGAGTAACGCCTGTTTTAGATCGGCAAATGAAACATTCTTATCCACATACAAAGCCTCTACTTGATGGAAAAAGCAATGAGCTCTATACGAAATAGCCTCATTCCGATACACACGTCCCGGACAGATAATGCGAATAGGCGGCTGAGCATGCTCCATCACGCGGGTTTGCACCGAAGAGGTATGTGTCCTCAACAGCACATCCGGACTGCGTTGGATAAAAAAAGTATCTTGCATATCCCGAGCCGGATGGTCTTCGGCAAAATTAAGCGCCGAAAAGACGTGCCAATCGTCTTCCACCTCGGGCCCTTCTGCTATGGAAAATCCCAAACGGCCAAAAATTTCACAAATTTCATTCTTGACAATGGAGATTGGATGACGGGTACCCAACTGAACCGGATACGGAGTACGTGTCAAATCAACAAAGTCCTTCTCTCCCGCTCCATTTTCAAACAGAGCTTTCAGTTCGTTTATTTTCAATTGGGCTTTCTCTTTCAGCCCATTCAACAACATACCAACCTCTTTTTTCTGTTCGGCCGGGACATTTCGGAAATCGTTAAAGAGAGACGAGATTTCGCCTTTTTTACTCAGGTATTTAATCCGGAGAGCTTCTATTTCCTCTTTTTTGCTGGCTTTAAGAGCCTCTATTTCCGCAACAAGATCTTTTATTTTATCTATCATGTTTATAGATTTTCAAATTCAAGTTGCAAATTTAGTGATTTATTAATGGGTAACAAACAGGATTCAACCGAAATATTTTACAAATAAGAAAAAAAACGTAAGTTTGTACACACATAGAAACTGATCTGGATATTTATGCAACAGACAAATACAATACCGGATATTATCAGCAATTATATAACGAAAAATGAGCTATTATCTCCCCAAGCCACTATTATTGTCGGTTTTAGTGGTGGAGCTGACTCCGTAATGCTACTTCATTATTTACATACCCACGGATATAACTGTATTGCTGCCCATTGCAACTTCTCTTTACGAGGAGCCGAGTCCATTCGAGACTATCAATTTGCAAAAGAATTTACCCAAAAGCACAACATCCCCTTTCTATCGATTGTTTTCAATACATTACAGTATGCTTCCGAACAGAAGCTTTCCATAGAAATGGCATGTCGTGAATTAAGATACAATTGGTTTGAAAAACTTCGATTACAATACCAGGCTGAAGCCATTGCCGTAGCACACCACAAAAACGACTCAATTGAAACTTTTTTCCTGAATCTGATACGAGGTACGGGAATAAACGGATTAACCGGCATCAAAAGCCGAAATGGTTACATAGTCCGTCCTTTGCTATGTATCGGCAGAAATGAGATACTATATTACATAAAATCGGAAAAACTCTCCTACATTACGGATAGTACCAACGAGGAAACGATCTATACCCGGAACAAAATTCGATTGGAAATCATACCTTTGCTACAATCCATCAATCCGGCCTATGCCAATTGCATATCCCGAACCATGGAAAATCTTCGACAAACAGAACTGGTTTATAACGAGGCTATTGCCGAACAAGAAAAGAAACTGGTCAAGGAATCCGATGAAAAACATTACCTGTCTATCCCAGAATTGTTATCGTTATCCTATCCGGAGACATTCTTATATGAATGGTTGAAAAAGTACGGGTTTTCACCGTTAATCTGCCAGCAAATTTTCATCACCACAAAAAGTGAAATATCCGGCCAAATTTTTTATTCAGAAAAATACCGGGTTATCAAAGATCGGACTTCCGTTATCCTGTCCCGAAAATCGCACAAAGACATTTCCCTTACCACCATAGAAAAATACCAAAAGCAGATAACGGCACCTCTTCATCTAACATTCGAGTATATTGAAAACAGCCATTCGTTTCAAATAAACCCGGATAAAAACTGGGCCTATTTCGACACCCGGGATTTGAACTATCCACTTATTATCCGGCACTGGGAAACAGGAGACAGCTTCACTCCTTTTGGCATGAATGGCAAGAAAAAAATCAGCGATTATTTTTCCGATCACAAATACTCGTTAATAGAAAAAGAAAATGCATACCTGCTTTGTTCAGGAGATGACATTATCTGGCTCATAGGCGAACGAAGCAGTAACAAATATCGAATTACCAAAGAGACGAAAGAGATATTAATTGTCAAAAAACATTAAAAGGAAACTCTTTTACAACAAATCACACCGTTTTAAGAAAAACAATATTATCTTTGTTCAAGATTTGTGTAAGCAACCATTGCTGTAAAACAACACATCCAATTTTATAAATCCGATTATTTTATGTATTAAAGAGAACACTCTGAGATAGAGATTATATTGAAGTTGCTCTATTCTTAATACATAACCAAATCAAAAAACAAAAAATTTACCATTCACCTTTTTAAGAATATCTATGTATAATATTCTGGAACTGAACGACAAGCTCTTAACAGAGTTAAAAGTAATTGCAAAAGAGATGGGCTTGAAACGTGTCGATGCCCTGAAAAAAGAAGATTTAGTATATAAAATTTTAGATCAACAAGCCATCATGGCCGGCCAAAATATGGGCAGCAACAATGCGGAGCCCAAACCAACAGAAAGAAAAAAACGAGGGCCCAAACCCAAGAAACAGGTCGCTGCCAACAACGAAAGCACAAAAGAAAGCAAAGATGCTTCTACTGAAATAACTCCTTCTCTATCGGCTGTCGTAACAGATATAGACGAGATTATTTTCTTAAAGAATAAAGCTTCTGAACCCAAAGAAGCCGAGACGTCAAGCCCCTCTAAAAAGATTAAACGGATTATCAAAACGATTGTTCCAAACAGTGAAACAGCAGAAACGGCCAAGGCTTCCGCAGGGGACAATCAACCCTCTACCCCAAAACAAGGGAATGCCCCTGTTTCGGAAACAGTTTCTCGTCCCAATCAAAAAGAGACCAATAACAAAGATTCTCGAAACGAAAAAGAGACAGTACAACCTAACAAAAATTCAGGAAATCAGGAATTTCAACAACCAACACAACCAAGAGTATCTCATTTACAGAACTTTTTTCCCCGTAGTGAGCGACAACGTTTTGTCCCATCCAACAGAGTAAACCAACAAACACGCACAAGCGCGAATCAACAGAACAACAACCAGGCAACAAATTCTTCGACAGCAAATCAAGGTCAAGAAAAAAACAATTCAAACGCAGAACAAGCCAAAAACAACAATAACGAAAAAGCCCAACAAGACAAAGCATACGAATTTGAAGGTATCCTTATGGGATGCGGCGTTTTGGAAATGATCCCGGATGGATACGGTTTTTTACGTTCGTCAGACTACAACTACCTGTCATCGCCCGACGATATATATGTATCCCAATCGCAAATCAAGCTATTCGGCCTAAAAACAGGCGACGTCGTAGAAGGACCTATCCGTCCACCCAAAGAAGGAGAAAAATACTTTCCGTTGGTAAAAGTGGAAAAAATAAACGGACGAAGTCCCGAATATGTCAGAGACCGGGTACCGTTTGACCATTTAACCCCTCTCTTCCCCGAAGAAAAGTTCAATTTGGCCCCAGGAAAAAATGACAATACATCGGTGCGTGTAGTCGATATGTTCTCTCCCATCGGCAAAGGACAACGCGGATTGATCGTGGCTCAACCCAAGACGGGAAAAACCATGCTGTTAAAAGACATTGCCAATGCCATCGCAGCCAACCATCCCGAAGTCTTTATGATCATCCTGCTAATAGACGAACGCCCCGAAGAAGTTACCGATATGGCCCGCAGCGTTAATGCGGAAGTAATCTCATCTACGTTCGACGAACCAGCAGAAAGACACGTAAAAGTGGCCAGCATTGTCCTCGAAAAAGCTAAACGGATGGTAGAGTGTGGACACGACGTAGTTATCCTGTTAGACTCCATTACCCGTTTAGCCAGAGCGTACAATACCGTATCACCAGCTTCGGGAAAAGTTCTCTCCGGAGGGGTAGATGCCAACGCCCTGCATAAACCAAAACGATTCTTTGGAGCCGCCCGAAATATCGAAAACGGAGGTAGCCTGACCATTATTGCCACGGCATTGACCGAAACAGGATCGAAAATGGACGATGTGATTTTCGAAGAATTTAAAGGGACAGGTAACATGGAATTGCAGTTGGATCGTAAATTATCGAACAAACGGATATTCCCGGCAGTGGACATCACTGCCTCCTCAACCCGCAGGGATGATCTCCTGCTGGATAAAGATACGCTAAACCGTATGTGGATTCTGCGTAAATACCTGTCAGACATGAATTCGATAGAAGCGATGGATTTTATCAAAGACCGGATGGAAAAAACATCATCTAACCAAGAATTGTTGCTGTCAATGAACGATTGATAAGAGAGTATGTTTATTGAATTATAAAGAGCAACGGGCGTATCGAATTCGATACGCCCGTTGCTCTTTATGCTAAAAACTTTACTTAACGCCATTTGTTGTACTATATTATTTACCAAATACCCGAACAACGATGGATAACGTTACCATACAGATTCAACTGCTTAAAATCAAGGAAAAGAGATTCGACTTGCAAACAGACCATACAACCAGCCAGATATTGCAGACACAAAACCTCCACGTAGGGATGAGTATTCTCACAACGCCCTATCTAACTGACAACCAAATAAAACTACAAATAACCATCGATTATCACTATACCAACAATGTCCTCGTAACAACTCCTCTCTTTTACATCATGGAGATATGGTTTGGTATAAAAGACTTAGCTCATTTTGTAAAAGAAAAAGAGGGAAATATTTTGATTAAACACGAACTTCTTGCCTTGTTGTTAGGCATTTCCATCGGGACCATCAGAGGCATGATAGCACATCGATGCCAAGATACTGTTTTCGAGGCTTATCCTTTGCCCATCATCAACATCACCCACCTCATGGCCCATTTACAACAGAGGAAGAACATCCTTGAAGAGATTGATATTGCTCCCATTTTTTTATCCCGAATACATTAATAAGAACCAAAAGATTTCATATCTTTGTTCATAATAATCTCCAATTTATGGAACAAAAAGAAAGCAAAAAATCAAAATGGAGTACCCCTGTCTGGGGAAGTATCCTGACTATTATCGTCGGATCAATTTTAATTATCTGGCCAGAACTGGCCCTTTCGTATATTGTTATCGTAATCGGGCTACTGTTCCTGATAAGCGGACTATCGGCAGCCATTTCGTATTGGGCAAATAAAAATTCGGACGGTAATTCCTACACATACCTACTCTTTACCGGTATCGGAAGCACATTATTCGGCTTATGGCTGATTTTAATGCCTCAATTTTTTGTAAACATTTTAATGTTTGTCATGGGTGGGATACTCGTCCTGGCCGGGATACAACAACTAGGAGAATTGATCATACTGCGAAAAAACATGATTGTGCCCTTTGTCTTTTTCATTCTCCCTACGTTAGTGCTTTTAGCCGGTATTCTGATTCTATTCAATCCATTCTCCACCGCCACCAGCGTAGTTGTCATATTCGGCGTATCGGCTGTTTTATACGGGATTGCAGGACTGATAAACGGATACAAGGCAAAGAGACAAATTACATTTTAACCCGTGCAGCTGTTTTCCATTTCGATCGGTAATAAGGTTCATCCAAGTGACTTATTACTACTCCCTTCGATGTAGAAGCATGAATAAAATAACCATTTTTTAGGTATATCCCTACATGATTTACCTTTGAGCGATTACGTCCGGTAGCAAAAAAAACGAGATCGCACGTTTGTAATTTCTTTTTACCTATTTTTTTACAATCTCGTCTGAGAATCAATTCGGCAGAGCGGTTGAGTTTAACATGGAACAACTTACGATATACCGCGCTCACAAACCCGGAACAGTCCACCCCCCTTTTACTGTTTCCTCCATAACGATAAGGAGTACCCAACCACAAGGCCCCCTCTTCGTACAACGGAATAAAATCCGATGAATTGATCCGGATTCCATATTGTTTCGATAACGAAGCGTAGTTTGGCCGATGAGAATGACTGCGTCTGGTAGTAGAACACGACATCAACACCCCACACACCAAACTCACAACTAACAATATTTTCAAATAGCGTTTCATATCTTCGACAATTTCTACCTTACAAAGATAAAATTTCATCCGAAAAGTCTCCTCTATCCTAGAACAATTTTTGGAGATGTATCTACCTATTCCAAAAATTGTTAAACTCATCAGGATTATATCTCACTTTATAAAAAAAAAGATATATTTGTATAGGAGAAACTTTATACAATATGCAGCATTTATAAACGGACCTGCATCTTTATAAACACAAGGAGTTTTATTTTTCATCTTCTACCAGAGAATAAATAAAAATCCTACCAAACAAAAAAACAGGAGGACAACAATTATGAAAACAAGACTATTATCCTCTTTATTGGTCTTATGGATGTTTTCGGTTGCATCGTATGCACAGAATTTCATAGAGGACGACCTATATTACCAACCGAATGAGAAAAAACAAATCATAGAACAGAAAAAACAAGAAAATACAGTTGTTCGCGTGCAACAACAACCGACAACTGTTACCACAACATCTGTCACAAAAACCGTCCAGACGGAATCGCGAGACATAGATGAATACAACCGTAGATATACATCATCCGTTGAAAACAATGCAGAACCTGTCAGTACATCTACGCAGCAGGTCCAAGCTACCAATCAATATATCAGCGATAATGAATATTACGTAGATAACGATAACTACTACCAGGACTTTCAAGACAATGGACAAGTATACGTTTACACCGAACGTATAAGGAAATTTCATAATCCAACGTTTGTTTTACACATTAGCGACCCATTTTATTACAACGCATTTTACTATAATTCTCCGGGGTGGAGCTTTTATGTAGGTCCGTCTTGGGGATGGTGGGGCCCCGGATATTACAATCCGTGGTATTGGGATGCATGGTATCCTTATTCCTATTATAGCTGGACGTGGGGATGGAACTATTATGGCCCGTCATGGAGTTGGAGCTGGGGATGGCACAGTCATCCACACTGGGGATGGAGAGACCCGCATTGGGGATGGCACGATCCTCATTTCAGACCCGTAGGAAGGCCTTACATTTATGCTAAAAACGGTAACAGTGGAAATATGGGTAGAAATAACGCTGCATATTACGGTAATGGAGGAAGATCGTCGGCCAACAGATATCCCGAGAGAAATACCAATTCAGTCATTCGTAACAACGGCAACGGATCCCGGTCAGACAGATATCCCAACCGAGTATCTACGCGTCCTTCTTACAACAATACGCCGTCAAGGAATAATGCAACAAACAACAACCAAACGACAACGCAACCTGCTCCCCGGACAAGAGTTCGTTCCAATAGCAGGACATTTATCAATACAACAAATCCGACCCGGAACAACACCACTACTACCACCGTAGGCACCTATACGAGAAGATCATCTTCTGCTACGTCGAACTCAAACCGGAATAGAAATACCATTAACACAACAACACGGGTAAGGAGTTCTTCCTCCTCTTCTCAAAACAGTAGATACCCGATCCGGATGCCGAGTACATCGACCTATAACAGAAGTTCATCCGGTTCCAGCAGAAGTACAATATCCGCACCTGCCAGAACCGGAGGACGCAGTTCCGGCGGAAGTATAGGAAATAGTAATTCCGGTGGAAGAAGCCGTTCCAGATAGAGAAAGAGAATTCAACATAGATAATAATCGTCCGGACAACTCCGACAACTATTATCTATGTTTTGTTATGTAATTTAAGTGTAATCAACAAAGAACAGAAAACATGAAACATATCCTATTTTCGATAGGAATAGCATTTTGCACTATTCCACTATTTGCCCAAGGAGAATTGGATGCATTGAAATATTCACAACACGATTTACGAGGAACGGCACGTTACATGAGTATGGGTGGCGCTTTTGGCGCATTGGGAGGAGACATTTCCACCTTTTCTCAAAATCCTGCGGGAATAGGTGTATTCCGAAATTCGGAGGTAGCGGCTACCATCAATTTATCCAACACAAAAACCCAAACCTCTACCTCATCTTTCGGAATTCTCAAAGACAACAAATTCCGATTCACGTTTGACAATATCGGTTATGTAGCGACTTTCCGAACCAACAAAAACGACTACCTCAACAACATCAACATAGGTTTTGCCTATAACCGCCTAAAATCCTTTAACAGAAAATATAAAGCGGGATATAATGACATACGCTCTTCCATCTCCGATTATATTGCAGTCAAAACAGACGGTATTCCGGTTTCTGATTTGGCAATAACCGATAATTACAATCCCTATAATACACAACCGTGGTTGAGCGTTCTGGGCTACGAATCATACTTGATCGGGCCTGCCGGTGGCGACAACCTCTACGGTGGTGTTTTAGATTATGCCAACGGGGGTATGGGTAATGCAGACCTGTTTGTTACAGAAAAAGGGCGTATCGACGAATACTCTTTCAACTTAGGTGGGAATATCCTGGATATCGCATATTTTGGATTGGGTATCGGTGTAATGGATCTGCATTACGAACTCAACACCTCGTACAAAGAGTATATCGATTGGACACACGTCCCGAACGGAAACAGAGGAGACTTCGATTTACGTACAGCTCTCTCGACAAGTGGTACGGGTTTTAACTTTAAATT